>JBGVFH010000001.1:0-20228 GCA_045120955.1 Eubacteriales bacterium
GTATAAAAACATATACAAGGGAAAGTCTGCCATTGATATGAGTTAGACAAATTCCAATTTGTCTAACTCTATTATAATTTCTTTATCTGTAACAGTCAAGACCACCGGTTCAACTGGTGGTCTTGACTGTTTACTGCGGGGCATGGTTGATAATATATTCACCGAAAAATAAACAACAAATATCGGCAATAACACTTGACAAAATGGCAAGTATATGTTGTACAAACATTGGGCATCAAGAAGATACCCAAAAATGGAGCATGACTATGGGAAAGGATCTAGGTTTGCGAATAACTGAAACCTTACAAAAACGTGGAATGCCGCAAAAGGAGTTGGCATTGCGCATCGGAGTAACCGAAGCTGTTGTCTCAAGATATATATCCGGGGATAGGGATCCTAAGCCGGAAACTTTGGCAAACATTGCAACCGCACTCAATACTACGTCAGATTATTTACTCGGTATCGAAAACGAAGAATTTGATCACCCAAGAATTCGCCGTATGATTGTAAGAAACGCGTCCAAGATGACGGAAAAAGAACGAAAAGAACTGATCGACGCATTATTCGGGGAGGAGTAATATTTGGACATTTCATTATCACACGCACGGTATGAGGAAATCAAGCAGATAACACATTTTTTTAAAAACATATAAAAATGTGCCGAGAATTTTTCTTTGTTTGCTGCGAATCAATGTTTAAGGGCGGCTCTTACGGGTCGCCCTCTTTCATTTTTGCTTTTGCCCATGAAAATCAAGATGCAAAAATTGAGATATAAAAACACACGTCAATGCCGTCTAATTTGAAGCAGTTTCCCAAGCGGACCCCGTATCAAAATATTCAAATTCAAAGCTGGCTTTTTCGCTGACAAAATCACACAACACCACATTCTTATGCGAAAAGCGATAACGTGCTTGGCAGGATGCACTTTCGTGAATGGTTCTGTTCATGTCGCCGTTTGTCGGTGCGAAAAGCGGGTGTGCGTTCTTTTTTAGTAATTCGGCAGTAAACTCGTACTCACCTTGTTTCACGGTAACTGCATTTTCGCCGATCCGTTTCACTCTTGCCCCTAGATAAGTGGCAATGCGATATTCCCGTCCATTCAGCAAAATAACACCTATAATTCCCGTAAAATGAAATCCAAGCACAGGGATATCCGCTACAGATAACATCAAAGAGCCATTTTCAAAACAGCATTGCGTCCAAATATATCGTTTGGGGAAAGAGTAGCCGCTGTCGCTTTCGATATATCCGATCCCGTTATGAAAGTCAAACGGCTGATCATTTAGTGTGATCTGTCCGTCAATTCTGTGCGACATACTGTAAACGCCATGTCGGCATTGCATGAACGGAACGAGTGCGAACGGACCCATAATGTCATACGCGATAGGCAAAAGAGACCGAAAGTGAAGCCGGCCTTCCAGCTTGTACCCGCTGCTTTGAAAATTCAAAGTGATCCCTTTATCTGAGAAAACACAGTCTCCTATTTTTACAGATAACGGCTTTTTAGTGTATTCCAATTTCTGAAACGGTATATTATAAGCGTTGTCATCTGTTATTACCTGCAAGGATGCGGACGTTATATTTTTACTGCGATGATATGCTGGAATGAATGCAACCGTTTTATAACCGCCGGAGCATTTAAAGTACCATCCCTGAAAATATCCTTTATTACGCATTTTTCCTCCAGAGCCACGTGATTATATTAGTATTTCCTATTTACAAACAGATATACAAAATCGAAAACGTTACGTATACTGATAGTAAAGCCATATTTTTAGGGGATGTAAAAAAGCCCAGACCGCCAAAAAGAGAAGAAAAGCATTGAAAACACAAGGGTTTCAATGCTTTGAGCGAGATATTGATCACAACCAAAATAAAGTAAGAAAGCGGGCACTGCCCGCTTTTTTACCCTTGCTTTTGCCCTTATAATATGTTTATGCTAACAAAAAAGACACGGCAGTTTTGTCACAGCTGTGTCTTTTATCGTTATACTTTTTTCCAGGCTTTGGGACTGAACAAAATCAGCACTGGCAGGATCTCAAGTCGTCCGAGCATCATTGTAAAGGTCAGTATGATCTTTGAAAAAGCGCTGTATTCCGCATAGCTCGCATACGGACCCACCGCTTCAAATGCGGGACCTACATTGGAGATGCAGGCAAGGGCAGAGGAGAAATTGCTGAAAAATCCGTGCTTTACAGTATAGGTCCCCGCATCCGAGACAACTGTGACAAGCTCTCCGTTTATTGGGTCAAAGGACAGCAAAAATATCGCCGCTATGAGGATAAAGAAATACATGGTAAGAAACGCAAAAACGTCGTTTATCGTCTTTTCTTCCAATGTCTTTCCCTCGAATTTTGTCTTGGGAACATAACGGGGATTGATGAGTCTTCTGACATTGATATATGCACCCTTTACCGCGATCACGATCCTCGAAATTTTAATACCGCCCGATGTCGAGCCTGCCATTGCGCCGATAAACATGACTACGATCAAAGTTGTTGAGGCAAGCATGGGCCACGCATTGTAGTCCGTGGTCGTGTATCCTGCCGTCGTTATCAGTGATGCTACTTGGAACAGAGAATGTCTGAACGCTTCTTCTGTGGAATAGGATTGCCCAAAGGCATCAAATCTTCCGACTAAGCTGATAAAGACGAATGCAACCGCCGCACCCACGATAAGAAAATAGCTCTTGAACTCTTCGCTCTTGAGTACAGACTTCGCCTTTCCGATAAGGATCAGATAATAAAGGCTAAAGTTGCATCCGAACAGTATTAGGAAAATTGCTATGACATATTGTGAGAACGGATGAAACAGCTCCATACTGCCGGGGATAAATCCAAAGCCGCCAGTTCCCGCACTTCCGAAGGTTGCAAGCAGACTGAAGAAAAACTGCTCGTTTTCATATCCGGGGATAGGCTCGTCAAGCATTAAGATAATGACCTCAAGCACGGTCATACCCAGATAGATCAAATACAGAATTCGTGTAGTTACCTTCATTTTAGAAACGATCTTGCCGACCTGGGGCCCCGGGCTTTCCGCACGAAGCAGATGCATGGCGGAGCCTTCATTACTTTCGGGGATGAAGATAAGCACGAATACAAGAATACCCATGCCTCCGATCCAGTGGGAAAAGCTTCTCCAAAAGAGCGAGGAATGAGAGATTACCGTGATATCGGTGATCACGCTTGAGCCAGTAGTGGAAAATCCCGACATGATCTCAAAGCAAGCGTCTATATAATTGGGAATATCTCCGTTGATAACAAACGGAATGGCTCCGAACAGGGTCATTACGATCCATACCATTGCTGTTAATGCGAAGCCCTCTTTCTGATAGAGGGTATTTTTTTCGGGCTTTGCGGTCTGCAATAAAAATCCGAAAAGCGCCAATGCAAGTATCGGAATGACGAAGGCAAGCTTGTGAATAAACGATTCCTTGTAAATAAAGCTGACGGCAAGAGGCGAGAGCATTAAAACGCTCTCCAAAATCATGATCTTGCCGAGAATTTTACCGAGTTTTTTATAGTTCATATCAGAGCGCCGCCTTACTCGAAAATATCAGTTAGATCGTCAAAGTTTTTGTGTGTGGTTACAACGATGACATTGTCACCGAGCGCAATGCTTGAGTTACCGTCGGGTATTATGACCGCATTGTTGCGAATGATACACGCAATCAGACAGTTTTCTTTGATCTTAAGCTCTCTCAGCGGCTTGTTGTATATTTTGTCCTGCCGCTTTGCGAGGAATTCCAGCGCTTCGACCTGCCTGTTGACCAAACGGTAAAGCGTTAAAACATTACTGCCTCTCGTATTTTCAAGAGCACGGATGTAGCTGATGATCCTGTTTGCAACAATGTCTTTCGGAGAAACATTATTGGTTATTCCGAGCTCTTCAAGCATACCGTACAGGTCGTCGCTCTTGATCTGCGTGATCGTCCTCTTGACCTTCATTTTGTTTGCAAACATAGATACGATCATATTTTCTTCGTCAATGTCGGTCAGCGCAACGAAGGCATCCATTGCCTCAATGCCTTCTTCTAAGAGCAGGTCGTGTTGAGTGCCGTTACCGTGAATTATCGTGGTGCGGGGCAAGCTGTCTGCCAATTCGTCAGCGATATCCTTATTGCTTTCGATCAGCTTGATCTTATATTTCTTTTTTGATAACTCATCGGCAAGATAGTATCCTATCTTACTGCCGCCTACGATCATAATGTTTTTGAGCGGCGACTTAACAAGATGGATCTCGGACAAAAAATTTCTCAGCGAGTTTGCATCCGAGGTGAAGTGAATTCTGTCACCTTCCTCGATCAAAAAGTTACCTGAAGGAATCGTTACGCTGCTGCCTCTTTGCACGGCACATATAAGTACCTTGGAGGTAAGCTTTTTGCCGAGAGATACCAATGTTTCTCCTATTAAAGAGCAGCCCTTTTCCGCAACTATCTCCACAAGCAGTACCTTGCCCTTAGCAAAGTGCTCGACTTTTGCAATGGACGGCAGGTTGATCAAATTGAATATTTCGGTTGCCGTGTCTTTTTCGGGGTTTACTATCATAGAAATGCCGAGTTCGTCCTTCATATCCATGATCTGTTTTCTGTATTTCGGATTTCTGACACGGGCAATGGTGTTTTTGACTCCGATCTTTTTTGCGACGAGACAGGCAAAAACATTGAGCTCGTCACTGTTTGTCAGTACAATAGCAAGGTCTGCGTCCTTTACGTTTGCCTCTCTTTGAATGTCTATACAAGCACCGTTTCCGACTACACCCGAGACATCGTATTTTTCTATAAGATTTTCGATCTTGTCCTTATCTTCGTCTATTATCGTTATGGTATGTCCTTCACCCGATAGGCTGTTAAGTATAGTTTTACCTATCGTTCCAAGACCTATAATTACTATTCGCATGCTATGCTCCTTGATCGAATAATTATTTGCCTTTTGGCTTTTGAAAACTTACGAATCCGTTTTTTCTCGGACACGGGAATATCTTTTGCATCTGAGATTTTTTTAGACCCTCTGTATAAAATGATGATTATATATTATAACAAAAGCTATCCTGTATTTCAAGCTTTTTCTATGGATATGGAGGCTCTATGTCATTTGATATATAGGCGACATATCACGGCATCTGTATTCGTGCTTTTCATAATAGCCGATGAGCTTGCCGTCGTCATCACGCAATGCTACCATGTACACATCCTTGTTTTCCTTGTCGTTATAATAAGTGTGCACGATATTGTTTTTTTTATCGGTGTAAAACCAATCCAAGATCCTTGCGATAATTTCCTGCGATTTGCAGTTGTGGCAATCAAGCAGGCTTTTGCCGAGCAGGGCAGAGCCTCCGCGCTTTTCATAACGTGAGAGTGCGGACGGGTTCATATATACGATCTTATGATTTGTGTCGCAAACAACTATGGCACATCTGTCTTGATCAATTATACTTTTAAATAACTGTGAGAGCTGCATTGTTTTACTCCTTTTTATAAGAAAGCCATACCGCACCGTTTTCGTATATTTTGCTGTCGGTGAGACGGTAAGCATTTTTTGTGCTGTCGGTGAAGAGCGGCTTGTCATCCTTGTAGGCGGCGACAGGGGCGAGAACAATACTGATCTCGTCAATGACGTCGGCATGGGCAAAGGCACCGTTGATGATGCATCCGCCCTCAAGCTAAAGTCCCGTACCGCACCCGAGGTCAAGGATGCTTGCATTTTCACACATCGGCAGAAGAGAAGCGGTATAGGGATAAAATTCTTTTGCTCCCTCTATGCAGTTTAGCTGATGCTCTTCATAGCCGTTAAGTCTCGTATCGAAAAATGCGCCCATTTTCTCAAGCATAATTATTCTCCGAAAGTATTTCTTTATTTTTCATTATATAACATATTTTTGCTTTTCTCAATGCTTATTTTGTTTTAGGGAAAGTTTGGGTGCTTCAGCGGGCATTGACGGAAGCGTTTTTGCTTTTTGTGAGCAGCAAAAGGCGGACTGCCGCATTTTTTGCAACAGACCGCCTTTTAATATTGTTGTGATGCAGTAATTACGCTTTTTCAAAGCCGACAAGCAGACCGCCTTTTTCAGCATAAAAGCTGCAAAGACCTCTGCAGGAGTAAACCTCTATTTTTGCCTCTTTGAACTTTGAAAGTATCAGCTGTTTTAGCTGTGATGCCGCTTTTTCGTTTAAGCAATGCGAAATTCTGACATTGCCGCCCATAAAACCAAGCTCCTTCATTCGGTCAAAGATAGTCTGCAAGGCTCTTGCCTCGCCCCGAGATTTATTAAGCGGCTGCAGATCTCCTTTGTCGCTTGCTTTACCTACGACACGGATGCCGATAAGCCCTGCCGCCTTTGCCACCAATGGATTGACTCTGCCGTTATTGGCAAGGTTTTTCATTGATTCGAGCATAAACAGCAAGCCCGTTTTTTGTGTGTATTTTTCGATCACACTACATATTTCGTCGTAGTCATATTCTTTTTTTATAAGCTCCCGTATTTTATCAATGATCAGCTTCATCTCGGGACCTGTAGACAATGAATTTATAACAAATACCTTGCGCTCGGGGTAAAGCTCCTCGTATGCTTTTTTTGCGATGCAAGCAGAATTATAGCTTCCTGAGAGCGTTCCCGTAATGGTAATACAAAAAACAAATTGGGCATCTCCGAAGGCTCTGAGCCAGTCCTCAGAGTTTGGACATGAGGTAGATGATCTTCCCTTATAGTGCAAAAGATCGTTTACCATTTTCTCTACGTCGAGGCTTTGGTCGTCGATATATTCTGCATCCGAGGTTATTATTTTTAGCGGTGACGAGGAAAAAGAAATATCCGGCAAGGACAACAGGTCTGCCGAGGAATCTGCTACTATTTTAAATTTTTCCATAAGTTAATTCTCCGTGATGACTATTAATTTTTAAATTATAATAAAAGTTGGGTAAGGAATAGCCCAAATGAGACATGATAATGAACACCTGAAAAGACGTTCGGTCAAAATGCTCATTATCTCAAATTCCTCTTTGGCTCAGATCCTGCAAATTTGATGAGATAAGCTCAAGAGCATTGTAAAATATCTCTCTGTGCTCGCGGCTTAGTCCTTTTCCGCCGTATTCGACAGCCGCTATCGCTTTTTCGTTAATATGCTTTGCCAATTCGATGCCCTCGGGGGAAAGCCTCAGCTGTGCACGGTAAAGATTGCTCTCCTTTATTGCGAGCCCCTTTTTCTCCATGACGGATATTGCACGCGAAACATCCGATTTGTCTCTTGAGCACAGCTCTCCGAGCTTGGCTGCTGTTATTCCCTCGGGAAAACGGTACATTGTTGTGAAATAAATCGCATACGGTCCTTTGAGGTCATATTTTGCCATTTCGTCTGCGGCAATTTTATGCCAATAACGGGATATCTCCGAAATTGCAAGAGAAAATCTTTCAAATCTATCGACCATTTATACTATCTCCTAAGCAGAACTTGTTGAGGTTATAACCTCTGCATTATACAACGAACTCGTTGAAAAGTCAACAAAAATGTCTAAAAACGCCTCGGTGCAACGAAAAAAACGAAAAACAATAAATAGGAGAGGCGCGGTCGTTTTTTTCACAGCGTAGAATAGAACGATTTTTGCCTGTTTGGCTCTGCCGTTGGTTTGGAGTATAATAATGACACAAAAGCACGGGCGCTTTGGTCAGCTTACACCGACGGTATGGCGGAGAACGGAGTTCTTATGTTCGTATACGGCATTGCAAAAAAATCGGTCGAGCTGAGAAGGGCAAAGGGAGTGACACAGGACGATGCTGCTCAGACGCTGTCTGTCTTAAACAAAACCGTATTTAAAGTTAAATTTCATAATGAAAAAGCGGGCAGTGCCCTCACCCATCCTCCCGCCTATTGTATCTTTGGATTTCTATAACTCAACCAAACGGCGGGGCGTAACTTTGCAATTTCCCATGAAATAAAAAACGGGGCAGGACACGGTCGGCTTGCTACGATTTAAATATATATGTTCGCAAAATTTGTAAAAATGCTTGCAAAAACATCGGGAGGAATGGTATTATTTATACTGTATCGGTAAAAAAGATTTAATATGCTCAGTAAAGCAAAGCCGTTTCCTAAGCTTTTCGGACGCTGAAAAAGGAGAAACAAGACAATGGATGTACTGTATGACTTAGTTACAAACAGATTTTTGATAACGGGTATTATATCATGGCTGGTAGCACAGCTGCTAAAGGTCATTATCCATACGATCATAAACAAAAAATTTGATTATAAAAGGCTTGTCGGTGACGGCGGAATGCCAAGCGGTCATTCGGCTACTGTTTGCTCGGTTGCGACGATAACCGCTCTTGTCTACGGTGTCGGTTCCTTTGAATTTGCGATAAGCGCAATTTTTGCTATCATCGTTTGCCACGATGCTATGGGAGTGCGCCTTGAGACGGGAAAGCAGGCGGCGGTTTTGAATGAGATACTCGAGTCGTTCAATGTTTTGGCAACAAAGGAGCTGCCGGAGGTAAAGCTCAAGGAGCTTGTGGGGCATACTCCCGTACAGGTTGCTGCAGGAATACTTGTCGGGGTGTTAAATGCATTTTTAATGTATTATCTGATATGGTAACGCTTCTTTCTTTTTTGTGAGTCGGAGCGCATATAATTCAGTCTGAGGCACGGGATATTGCTCCCGTGCTTTTTGTCGGTTAAGCTTTTGGTGTGCTGTTTTTTATCGCCGCAGTATTTTAATAATAATCAGAATAAAAAGTGCGGAAAACGAGAAGAATTTAAGCATATAAAAGCGCATATACGGCGCATAACTACAATAGGACGGTGAGAGGATGAGCTCGGTGTGGAGAGAGGGGACACGGTTTGAGGATTTTCCGACGCTTGAAGGAGATGCTGAGACCGATGTTTTGATAATAGGAGGTGGAATTGTCGGCATACTGACGGCATATTTTTTAGATGAGTGCGGTATACCGTATATTCTTGTCGAAAAAAACAAGCTGTGCGGCGGTACTACGCAGGACACGACGGCTAAGATCACATACAGCCACGGACTCATATACGACAAGCTGAGCAAAAATCTCGGTGTTGAGGGCGCAAGGCTGTATTTTGAGGCAAACAGATCGGCGTTCGAAAAATTCGCACAGATGTGCAAGGACATTGATTGTGACTACGAGCGAAAGGACAATTTCGTTTATTCGACGGATGACAGACAAAAGCTTGAGAGTGAACTGTCTGCTGCGGAGAAGATCGGCTGTAACGCAAAGCTTTGCGAGAATGTTCCCCTGCCCATAAAAACCGTGGGTGCGGTGTGCTTTCCGTCTCAGGCGCAGTTTGACCCGCTGAAGTTTTTGTCGGTCATATCAAAGGGACTCAACATTTACGAAAACACCTTTGTAATTGATGTTGACGGAGGTGTTGCAAGCACTCAGAGAGGGAAGATCCATGCGAAGCGTGTAATAGTTGCGACGCATTTTCCGTTTATAAACCGTCACGGTATGTTTTTTCTCAAGCTTCATCAGCACCGATCGTATGTGACGGTGCTCGAGGGATGCGGAGACGTAGGCGGAATGTATGTTGATGAGAGCAAAACGGGATTTTCATTTCGAAACTATAAAAATCTATTGCTTGTAGGGGGCGGTGCGCACAGGACGGGCGAGAAGGGCGGCGGATATGATGAGGTGCGTCGTTTTACTGCCAAGAATTATCCGAATGCAACCGAGAAATTTCATTGGGCAACTCAGGACTGTATGAGCCTTGACAGTATGCCGTATATCGGCAGCTACTCCAAAAACACGCCTCGAATGTATACAGCCGCCGGCTTTAACAAATGGGGAATGACGAGCAGTATGCTCTCGGCTATGCTGCTGTGCGATATGATGCAGGATAAGAAAAACGAGTATGCCGAACTTTTTTCTCCGCAAAGAAGCATATTAAAGCCGCAGCTTGCGGTTAACGGTGCCGTGACGCTGAAAAATATGCTGACTCCCACGACAAAGAGATGTACGCATCTCGGCTGTGCGCTCAAATACAACACTGCCGAGCATACCTGGGACTGCGCCTGTCACGGCTCACGCTTTGACTGTGACGGGGAGGTAATTGACAATCCCGCTAAAAAAAGATTGGGAAAATAAAAAAGTTTTTTTGCCAAAGAATAAAATCTTACTTGACAAACCACTTGATTGTGTGTATAATACTTTTGTTGTACTTTGCCGATTGAGGAGGAATTGTTGGATGATACTTGATTTGACGAGGCTTCTCAGCGGTGAGGTGAATAAGATCAATGTTGATTTTGAGCTTGCTCCCGAGCTTGAGGACTGCATGACAAATGCGCTTGACGGGGTGGAGTTTACTTCTCCCGCAAGAGTTTCCGGTGTTGTTACGGATAATGCAGGTTATATGCGTCTCTCGCTTGAGGTCTCTCTTGATTACAGAGGAGAATGTGCGAGGTGTCTGCGCTCTATAGATGATACGCTGTGCTTTGATTTTGAGCGTACGGTCGTGAGCGAGGATACACGTCAGCGTGACTCCGAGAGTGAAGAAGAGAGCGAATATTCGGACGAGTATGTTGTTCTCGATGACGGTAAGCTTGATATTGACGGGCAGCTGCGTGAGATGCTGATACTTGAATTTCCTTCAAAGCTTTTGTGCTCGGAGGATTGCAAAGGTCTCTGCATCAAATGCGGACATGATCTCAACGAGAGCGACTGCGGCTGTGACAGAGGATATCATGACAGCAGATGGGATGTGCTCCGTGGGGTGAAGTTTGCGGCAGATGCCGATGAAGAAGAATAAAAAGAAAAATATAAACAACAAGGCGCGTGAGCGCCACTATCGAGGAGGTGTAGGGAAATGGCAGTACCTAAGAGAAAAACATCCAAGGCTCGCAGAGACAAGAGACGTTCAAACGTTTGGAAGCTCGACATGCCCGGTATGGTTAAGTGCCCCAAGTGCGGTGAATTCAATCTTTCTCACCGTGTTTGCAGCAAGTGCGGCAGTTACGACGGCAAAGAAATAGTTAAGATTGCTGACTAATTAAACAAAAAACAAGAAACGCCGAAAGGCGTTTCTTGTTTTTTGTCGCATAGGAAATTGCGAAATTACGCATCGCCGTTTAAGGCAAAGTGTATGCAATAAAAGCGATAGGCGAGAGGATGCAGGCGGACGCCGGTTCGCTTTTTGTTTTGCTTAGCATCGAGGGTTGTCGTTTCATTCGTTGAGCCTTGATATAAATATCTGAGGCTGCATTTTTGCATCGGTTGTTCCGTTTTTAATAGTTTTTTGCAGTTTAGTATTCATTTGAGCTTGACATTTTTTTGTATTTTTGGTATAGTAATTATAGAAAATACTAAAAATGCACATATGAATTGACAGAAAGGAGATGTTCGTGGTGAAATTTGTACAAGGAAACAGGGCAAAAAAGTATTTTGAAGGAACAAACGGATATCTTCTGCAGTCAAAAGCAGTGAGAGCCCACGATCCTTCAACATGGGAAGCGGGAAATAAGCTGATCTTCAGTCGGTGATGCGCACCGGTCGAAAAACAGTATAGTAATATAATTGAATATTTCGGTAAGTCACTCTACTTTACTTACAAATGATAATATAAGGGAACACGCATGTGAAGATTTATATTCGGGTGGTGCGCTTAAATTTTTCTATATAACCAAAAGTGCAGTTGTTGATTATGCTCATTTGCGCGGAACATACAATATGGAGAATTCTTTAACGGAGTGCATATATACTCAACCGACTTTAAAGGATCTTGCTGGAAATTGTTTTGTTACTTCAAAAATCATTGGTATTGCACCTTGTTCATACAATAACGCTAATATTGACTTTGTTGGAGATGTAGATTATTATGCATTTAATACTTCAAGCGAGGGAAATTATACATTCTCAGCAACAACACCCAATGCAATTCCTTTATTAGCTATATTATATGATGATCAAGAAAATATACTATACTCCCAAACATCAGAAACAGGAAACATTTCTTTTTCATATTTGATGGATGGTAGTAGTGAATTTGTTATTTCTTTTTCATCTCCTGCTCAGTCAGAACATTTTTTGTCAAGAATTTATAATTTTTCTGTAACAAACTAAGGGAGGTAAGCGTATGAAAAAAAGACTAATTGTTGTTGCTATACTTCTTATTGTGATAACAACTTTTGCTACTGTTTTAGCTTTGGCTGATGTCGCTGATTTTGAAATTGAAAGCCAAATTGTTGATACCAAAACGCTCTGTTTATCTCAATATAAGAGCAATACATCAATAAAAAATGATAATGCCAAAATGTTGACGGACTTATATTCCGAGGCAGCAAAGATAACTGATGAATATGATGCTGTTGAATTTGATATGGTATCTCAATATGCTAAACTATATACAAACCGTCAAAACCTTGCTGAAAAGTCAGATGCTACCGCTGATAACATCAAAATTACAACTATCAATACTAACACATTGTCGGAGACATTGTATGAAAAGCAAGTTTATCTTATCTTTCTTTCAATTCTTGAACAGGAATATAGTGACAGCATCATTTGGACAGATTATTCCTATAATTCCAAATACAGCAGACTTCCTTTCTTTAAATTGTTTGTGTGTACCGAATACGAAAGTTTGGGATATGAAACAGTAAAAGACTTGTACGATGCATATAAAAGAGGCGAATGTGAAGCTCCGGAAAACGCTTGTTATGTATGGTTTGACTGTGCCAAAATTACAAAGGTGTCTGATCCTCAAACAAACCTTTTAGACGATTTAGGTGATACGGATGCAAAGCAACAATAGGACATTTTTCGGACGGGTGCTTTGCCTTGACACAGCGCCTGCCTCGGATGAAGTTTAAATACGAAAAAGATACTTGCCGCAGAGCAACTGCTCTGCGGCAAGTATCTTTTTATACTGTTGCATTTAAATTATCGCAAAGTCTGCCCGAATTTCCGCGATGCTATGGCTCGGTCTTTTTTGGTCAAAGACGCAAAAGGCAGATACTGCGGTATGCCTTGCTCATATTATAAAAGATACCGCTGAGTTATATACACTATTCGTTTTTTTCGAGCCTTGCGGCGGTGTTGAGGGCAATGCGCATCATATCGGTAAAGGAATTTTGCCGTTCGTCTGCGTTTGTGCTTTCGCCTGTAACAAGGCTGTCGGAGACGGTGTACATTGCAAGAGCTTTTTTGCCGGTGCGTGCCGCATTCATGTAAAGTGCGGCGCTTTCCATTTCTGTTGAAAGCACTCCCATTTTTGCCCATTTCAACGTGTTTTGAGGATTGTCGTTATAGAAGTGGTCGGAGGTGAGAATGTTTCCGATGTGGTATCTGACACCTAATTTCTCGGTTTCTTCTACTGCCGTTTTGAGCATGCCGAAGTCCGCTATAGGGGCAAAATTTCCCTCAAGCTCGTATTGTGCGGCAAAATTTGAGTTTGTGCAGGCTCCCATTGCAAGTATGATGTCTCTGACCTTTACTTTTTCCGTGAGGGCGCCTGTTGTGCCTATTCTGATGATGCGCTCGATTCCGAAAAAGTTATAAAGCTCGTATGCATATATGCCCATCGACGGCATACCCATGCCGCTTGCGAAAACAGTAAGCTTGCATCCATCGTACTCTCCCGTGTATCCGAGTATTCCTCTTACCTCGTTGATGCACACGGGGTCTTTTAGAAAGTTCTGTGCAATAAATTTCGCTCTGAGCGGGTCCCCGGGCATCAGCACGGTACGTGCAAAATCTTCGGGCGATGCCTTTATGTGAGGGGTGGGATATGGCTTGGCTTGGTTATTATTCATAGGTATACCTCCTTTGGTATATTGCTTTTTATGCATATATATTTTACCACAGAACGGCGGATAAATCAACAAATATGTATCACAATGCCAAAGGCGCTTAATGTTAATGACGATCTGCAAGATTTGCGAGCGCAAAAATGCATAAAAAGCATTATTTATTACTTAAAAACTTGCATTTGTAGAAAATAATGCGAAAATTTGCATTATTTTGGAATAAAAAATTTCAAAATGCATTGACAATCAGCATATTGATTGTTATAATTTAGTCTATATAATAAAATTATGAATAAAAGGGGCTTATAATATTATGCTTGAAATGTCAAAGAAAACCAACCTGCTCGAGCAAGGCTTGTATAAATACGAGCTTCAGGATGTAACTGAGCCGAACCTTTACCGTGATATATATACTTATGAAGAGGTACCGAAGGTTGCGTTTAACCAGCGCAGAGTTCCTATGAATATGCCTGATGAAATATGGATAACCGACACCTCCTTTCGTGACGGTATGCAGTCACGCTCTGCGTATACCGCTGAGCAGATAGTCGACCTTTTTAAGATGCTCGCACGTCTCGGAGGACCGAAGGGCCTTATCAGACAGACGGAGTTTTTTGTATACAGCGAAAACGACCGAAAAGCTATAGAAAAATGTCAGGCGCTGGGCTATAAATTCCCTGAGATAACAACATGGATAAGAGCGTCTCTTGAGGATTTTAAGCTTGTAAAGGATCTCGGTATCAAAGAAACGGGAATTCTTGTTTCATGCTCAGACTATCATATTTTCAAAAAGCTCGGCAAGACAAGAAAACAGGCGATGGAGCAGTATCTTAAGACGATATCTGCCGCACTTGAGCTCGGTATTCGCCCGAGATGCCACTTTGAGGATATAACGAGAGCGGACTTTTACGGCTTTGTCGTTCCTTTTGTAAATGAAATTCAAAAGCTCTCCGAACAGGCAGGCATCCCCGTAAAGATACGTGCGGGCGATACGATGGGCTACGGCGTATCTCACCCCGGTGTTGCGCTTCCGAGAAGTGTGCCGGGTATCATATACGGTCTTCAGCATTATTCCGGTGTTCCGAGCGCTATGCTTGAATGGCACGGTCACAATGACTTTTATAAGGCTGTGTCAAACGCATCTACTGCTTGGCTCTACGGTGCAAGCGCAGTCAACTGCTCTATGCTCGGCATAGGTGAGCGTACCGGTAACATTCCGCTTGAGGCTATGGTGTTCGAGTATGCATCTCTTCGCGGTACGCTTGACGGCATGGACACAACTGCAATTACGGATATTGCCGAATATTTTAGATTGAATATGGGCTATGACATTCCTCCACAGACTCCTTTTGTCGGTGAAAACTTTAACGTTACCCGTGCGGGCATCCATGCCGACGGAATGATGAAGGACGATGAGATATACAACATCTTTAACACCGAAAAGATACTCAACCGCCCTGCGGGTGTTACGGTTTCTTCGACAAGCGGTCTTGCGGGAATAGCATATTGGTTCAATCACCACTTCAAGCTTGATGATGCTGACCGCGTGAGCAAAAACGACGAGGTCGTGGTCCACATAAAAGAGTGGGTAGATGCTCAGTATGCGGCAGGCAGACAGACTTCTATCTCAAACTCCGAGCTTGAGCATCTGGCGGTAGAATATATGATAACGAACAATCATCTGCACAAGGATAAGATAAAATAATATATCTCTGTTTATCATTTTTTGCGGCGAATATTTATATAATTCGAAAAGCGCACTTGAAATATGTGCTTGTTCGGTATATAATAATACCGTTATGCATTTATGTAAAATAAATAAGAGATTAGCGCAGTTTACTGCATAAGGAGAAAAAATGGGACTTACCATAGCACAAAAAATAATAAAAGCGCATCTTCTTGAGGGAGAGATGAAGGCAGGGAGCGAGATCGCTCTGCGTATCGATCAGACCCTTACTCAGGATGCGACCGGAACTATGGCTTATCTTGAATTTGAGGCGATAGGTATTCCGAGAGTACGCACGGAGCTTTCTGTTGCATACATAGATCACAACACGCTCCAGTCGGGCTTTGAGAATGCGGACGACCACAGATATATCCAGTCTGTAGCTAAAAAGCACGGTATACGCTTTTCACGTCCGGGCAACGGCATATGCCATCAGGTTCATCTTGAGCGCTTTGGCATTCCCGGAAAAACTCTTATCGGCTCTGACAGCCACACACCTACAGGCGGCGGTATCGGTATGCTCGCTTTCGGTGCGGGCGGTCTTGATGTTGCCGTTGCGATGGGCGGCGGTGCTTATTACATCACTATGCCCAAAATGTATAAGGTAAACCTTACAGGCAAGCTTTCTCCTTGGGTCTCTGCCAAGGATATCAGCCTTGAGATACTTCGCATCCTGTCTGTTAAGGGCGGTGTGGGCGCTATCATCGAATGGGGCGGAGAGGGCATAAAGAACCTTACCGTTCCGCAGAGAGCTACCATTACCAACATGGGTACGGAGCTTGGCGCTACTACGTCTATATTCCCCTCGGACGAGGTAACATACGAATTTCTCAAAGCGCAGGGAAGAGAGGCGGACTACGTTCCGCTGTGCTCGGATGCGGATGCTGAGTACGACAGAATAATCGACATTGATCTGTCAGAGCTTGAGCCGCTTCTTGCTTGCCCTCATTCTCCAGATAATATAAAGAAAGCAAGCGAGCTTTCCGACATAAAGGTCACTCAGGTATGCATCGGCTCTTGCACCAACTCTTCTCTTGCCGATATGCTCAGAGTTGCCGCAATTCTCAAGGGCAAGACCATATCTCCCGATGTCAGCCTTTCCGTTTCACCCGGATCAAAGCAGGTGCTGACGATGCTCTCCGAGTGCGGCGCACTCTCCGATATTATTGCGGCAGGTGCCCGTGTGCTTGAATGCGCTTGCGGTCCTTGCATCGGAATGGGCTTTTCACCTAACAGCGCAGGCGTATCTCTGAGAACCTTTAACCGCAACTTCCTCGGACGCAGCGGTACGGCTGACGCTCAGGTTTATCTCGTATCTCCCGAGCTTGCGGCGGCAAGTGCTGTAACAGGTCATATAACAGACCCGAGAACGCTCGGAGATTATCCCGAGATCGTAATTCCTACGAGCTTTAAGATAGATGACAGTGCGGTACTGATGCCCGCTTCAGAGGAGGAGGCTGCAGATGTTGAGATACTCCGCGGTCCGAACATAAAGGAATTTCCGCAGACATATCCGCTCGAGGATACTATAGATGCTCCGCTTTTGCTCAAGGTCGGAGACAACATCACGACAGACCACATCATGCCTGCGGGCGCAAAGATCCTTCCTTACCGTTCGAACATTCCGTTCCTTTCACAGTTCTGCTTCGGCGTTTGCGACAAGACCTTCCCCGACAGAGCAAAGCAAGCAGGCAAGTGCATAATAGTGGGCGGTTCCAACTACGGTCAGGGCTCATCAAGAGAACACGCAGCGCTCGTTCCGCTTTATCTCGGAGTTAAGGCTGTTGTAGTTAAGTCCTTTGCGAGAATTCACGTTGCAAACCTTATAAATGCGGGAATACTTCCTCTTACCTTCAAAAATGCCGATGATTATGACAGAATAAACGAGGGTGACGCTCTTGAGATCTCCGGAATTTACAAGGCGTTTGAGAGCGGTATTGCTACTCTGACAGACAAGACTACGGGTGAGAGCTTTGAGCTTGTATGTGATTTTTCGGAGCGCCAGAGAGATATTCTGCTCGCAGGCGGACTTCTTAAATATACAAAAGGCAACTAAAAAATAAAGGACTGAAAAAATGAACAACGAACAGTACATAAAAGAAGCCACTGAAAAATTCGAGGCTATTGTCCGTGAGCAGCTCGAGCGTGCCGAAAAGATGAAGAATGCGGCACCGGCAAATGATTTTTCGAAGATGGATAAGATCATTATCGGCACCTGCGGCGGTGACGGAATAGGTCCGATAATCACTGAATGGGCAAAGAAGATTCTTGAGACTCTTCTCAAAAACGAAATAGAGAGCGGCAAGGTAGAGATAAAAGACATTGAGGGCCTTACACTCGAAAACCGCTTTGCTTGCGGTCAGAGCGTGCCTGACGATGTTCTCGCTGCAATAAAGGAGTGCCATGTCCTGCTGAAAGGTCCCACTACCACTCCGAAGGGAGGCACCGGCGGAAAAGACCTCGAGAGCGCAAACGTTACACTGCGCCGTGAGCTTGATCTGTATTCAAACGTGCGCCCCGTATGCGTACCCGAGCTTGGTATCGACTGGACGTTCTACCGTGAGAACACCGAGGGCGAGTATGTTCTCGGAAGCAGAGGCGTTGAAATTCCCGATATGCTCAGCTGTGACTTTAAGGTTACGACTGATGCGGGTACAGAGAGAATTGCAAGAGCGGCATTCGAGTTTGCGAAAAACAACGGCAAAACCAACGTCGCTATCGTTACAAAAGCAAATATCATGAAGAAGACCGACGGAAAATTCTCACGCATCTGTCATCAGGTAGCGCAGGAATATCCGGGTATTGAGGTCGAGGATTGGTACATAGACATCATGGCGGCAAACCTTGTTAATCCTGCCATTCGCTCAAAATTCCAGGTGTTCATCCTTCCGAATCTATACGGCGATATCATTACCGACGAGGCTGCTCAGATACAGGGCGGCGTAGGAACTGCGGGAAGTGCGAACACGGGCGACAGATACGCTATGTTTGAGGCAATTCACGGTTCCGCTCCGAGAATGATAGAGGAGGGAATAGGCGGATATGCCAACCCATCGAGCATTATTAAGGCAGCTGAGATGCTTTTGCGTCATATAGGCATGGCTGACAAGGCTGACAAGCTCGCAAAGGCTATGGAGATATGCACGGCTGACGGTGCAAAGTACAAGGTTACAGGTGAGCGTGACGGCGCTACCTGTGCAGAATTCGGTCAGTATGTAATAGACACTCTTTGCACGCTTTGAGCTTGTTCAAAGCAGCTAAGACATACACTGAGAATATTTAAAAGAAAACCGATAGAGTCCGAGAAAGGCTCTATCGGTTTTGTTGCTTTATGGTGATTATGTCAAAAAACACATACAAACAGTGATAATTGCAATAAATTTGAGCAAAATTGCATAGAAACTGTTTCTGCTTTGCTTTATAATATAAATGCAATCATATTTAGCACAGATGTTTGCAAATAAAAAATTGGAGGAAAGAAATGAAAAAGAAATTTATCTCAATTATCTTGGCAGCACTTATGATAGTACCGTTCGGTATGCTTTCTGTTTCTGCTGACACAACAGTTCCGGCTGAGCCTAAGGTTACTGTAACAAACAAGTATTACATAGCATATGACGGAACCGGCGACGGCTTAAGCGCAGATAAACCTATGAGCTCAAAGGCCACAGCCGATGAAAACAGTGCTTGGGGTGAGCAAAAAATTCCTGCGCTTATAAAAGCAGGCGGCACCATTGTCATAGTTGGAAAAGGACATGCGGGTGCGAACATAACTCTTGCAACAGATACACCTATCTGCATTACCGGTGTTGACGGAGAGACATCCTATATCAGCAAAAATGCTGACGGAACCTTCGATACAACAAATAATCCAGGACAGAAGGGTATGTTCATGACCGACGGAAAGACTATTACCTTTGCAGGTGATGTTATATTTGACAATACCGTTCTTCTCGGACGTAGAACCACAGCCGACACCTACAGCGTAGCAGGCACAGGCAAGCTTGTAATAAACGATACCGTAAGTATAGTAGCGGGAACTGAAGGCAATCCTACTCCGAAGCTCAATGTAGAAGAGGGCGGCTACGCATACCTTCACGCTGTAGGCTTCTCAGCTTACACAGGAAAGGGAACTCTCGTTATTGACGAAGCTCTCAAGTCTCAGGTTGAGTCTCTTCTTGCAAATTACGAAGGTAATGTCGTATATGTAAAGGCAGCGGCTGATACGACAGACAGCACAACGACCGCAGGCAATACAACTACAACAGCTCCTACAGACAACCCCTCAACAGGTGATATGACAGTTGTATTCGCAGCTATTGCAGCTCTCAGCGTTGCAGCTTGCATAAGTGTTGTTATCGTAAAGAAAGCAAAAGAAAACTGATCTTTTAGTTTTTGATAAACTTTTAAAACTGAACAGCATTGTAAAACCCCAATGGATCTTGGTCTGTTGGGGTTTTGCATCAAATTCTGAGCAGCATTTGCGGCAAACTGCGTTTTGCTTTTGCACAATATTATATGTGATAAATTTTGTAAATAAAAAATTGTATCGACATTTGTGCAAATTATAATATAAACAGCTAAATCAGGGAAAAAATGGTGTAAAAATTACATTATTTTTTGTATTGAAAAATGCACGCGGTAAATGTTAGCATATAAGTATAGATATCCTTCGGGATAATATAAAAACAAACATTCAAAGGGGGATGTTATTATGAAAAAGAAATTTTTATCTCTGTTATTAGCGG
>JBGVFH010000002.1:0-2437 GCA_045120955.1 Eubacteriales bacterium
CTCTCGACCCATCTCTCATAAAGCGCGGCTTTGTGGAGCGTATCGCCCCACTGCCCTGCCTCGCACCCCATTTCCACCTGTCGCTCCAGAGCGGAAGTAACAACATACTCGCCGCCATGAAGCGCAAATATAACGCCGAGATGGCAATGAATGCCATTGAGCTGTTGAGAGAATATATTCCGGGCGTAAAATTCACCACCGACATTATAGTAGGCTTCCCCGGTGAGACAGAGCGAGACTTTGAGGATACCGTGGAATTTGTAAAAAAAGCGGGATTCCTTACCACCCATATTTTCCCCTACTCCAAAAGAGCGGGAACTCCCGCCGCCACCATGTCAGGTCAGATATCCAAGGAAGAAAAGAGCAGACGACTTCATCTGCTGTCGCAGATAGAGGCGGACTCACGCCGTGCCATACTCGAAAACGAGGTAAGGACCGCTCCTGTAAGGCAGGTGCTGTTCGAGACCTACCGCGATGGAGTGTGCGTAGGACATACCGCTGATTTCCTTGAAGTGCACGTGCCCTCGCCACACCCACTTCACGCAGAGCTTTTGGACGTAAGACTTACTCACAGCGACACAGACCTTTGCTACGGTGAGCTTTTACAAACGCCGTAGAAGGTCAGAAAACAAAAACTGCCGTAAATAATAGCAGCTGAATATTCCAAAACTTGGTATTATATTGGTAGAATAACCGCCAAAAACCGAGGAATAAAAAATAATCTGCGATATTTTTTGACTTTTTTTAAAAAAGCTATTGCATTTTATTCTAATATGTGGTATAATATCAAATGTTCTATGAATAAATGCTTTAGAAAGTTATATGTGCGGTAAGCGCATTGAGGAGGTGTCAATATGGCAAAGTGCAGTATTTGCGGAAAGGGAGTTGTTTTCGGTCAGGCCGTTTCACACTCACATCGCAAAACAAACAGAACATGGAAACCCAATATCCGCAAGGTAAAGGCAATTGTTGACGGTACACCTAAGACCGTTGCTGTTTGCTCCCGTTGCCTTCGTTCCGGCAAGATAAACAGAGCCTGAACAACATAAGTTAAAAGCTTAAACGGTTTCTAATAGAAAAGCAGAACATGAGTTTTTCGCAATAGCGTAAAACGAGATGTCTGCTTTTTTGTTTTTTCGGGACGTGCCTTACTTTTCTTTTCGCGAAAAGAAAAGTAAGCAAAAGAAAAGCATTGACAGATATTTGTGTTTTTGCTATAATTATTATGTATCAAAAGCAGAAAGGAGACGCCATGTTTTGGGAAATTGTCGATGATATCCGCAGAAAGATGACTATGACCGTCATTCCCGCTCTGCGAAATCTTTTCTCCTCAAAGAAAAGCCTTGCGGGTATGTTTCTTGTCATGCTTGTTTTGCAAATACTGCTCGGTGTTGTCTGCATTTCAGGCATTGAAAATATAAAAAATCAACAGGTGGTGCTGAAAGAGTTCAGGCAAGTGATAGCACCTACTGAGGAGGAGCAGACCGATGTGACGCAAAGCAACACCGCAGACGTCTCCGACACCGATACCAATACCGAATATACAGAGCCTGTAACGGAAAACGAGCTTATTTCCGCCGATACACTCTCCACAGCACTTAGCAGCACCTCTATATTCATAGGTGCAGTGCTGATATGGGGCGTGTGCGCTGTAACGGTATATCAAAAGGTGACCTTCGCCGCCGCTGACCGTGACAAATATCTGTGGGGTATGTACATAACCCACGGCGCAAAGATAAGGAAAATACGCTCCATGCTCAAATGTGAGCTGTATCTTCCCCACCTTGCGGCGACTGCTGTCGCCTACCCTCTCGCCGTGGTGCTATACGCCAAGGCTCTTGGACAAGGCGAGTACGTCCATTCAATAATAACCCTTATTGTCATACTTGCGCTTTCATACCTTTGCATACGCCTTGTTGTGGAATATGAATGTCTGCTTATCAGACGCATGACCTGTACCGAAATGCTCCGCGAGGAGGACTCACCCAAGAGCGTGTGCTTTCCTCGCAGACACAGTAGGCTTATCCGCGGCTATTCCATGCCCACCTATGCGCTTAACACCTTTATCCGTATGCGTAAATATTATATCTCACTTGCCGCCATTGCCGCAATACCGGCGGTCATATGGTCGTGCTTTCACGTGTCCGCCATAAGTCAGGACCACTATCTCGCCTCGGATATCGGGGAATTTACGCTTACAGCCAAGAACAGCATTTCTCAAAAGGATATCGACCGCATACTGAACGACGATCTTCTGTCCATAAACGGCGTGTCCCGAGCTACAACAAGCGCATATTATAAGTCAAGTCAGATATATACCCACGTTCTTGCGGACAATGACAACTATAAGAACACAGAGCTTACACCTTATCTTACTACCACCTATGCGGACAACAGCCTTGTGATGTGCTGTGCCGACAGAGTGTTCAAGCAGACC
>JBGVFH010000003.1:0-16610 GCA_045120955.1 Eubacteriales bacterium
TACAACGGGTATGCTCAACGATATGCTCAATGACGCAAATGCAAGGCATCAGCCTCCGTCAGATAAAGGAAAACGACTCAAGGTCTACTATGTAACACAGGTCAGTGTATCGCCTCCGTCCTTTGTGTTCTTTTGCAATGATGCGGAGCTGTTTCATTTTTCTTATCAGCGTTTCCTTGAAAACTGCATAAGAGAGAGATTTGGTTTTAGAGGCACACCTATCAGAATTATCGTGCGTGAGCGTGGAGAGGATAAGTCTTAGAGATGTTTATAGATAAGATTAAAATATATGTTAAGGCAGGGGACGGCGGAAACGGTGCTATTTCCTTTCGAAGAGAAAAGTATGTCCCCAACGGCGGTCCTGACGGCGGTGACGGCGGACGGGGCGGCAATATAGTTTTTGAGATAGACAAAGGAGCCAACACTCTTCTTGCCTTTAGATACAAGAGAAAATTTGTGTCCGAGAACGGTGGAAACGGTATGGGCGGCAAAATGCACGGCAAGAACGGAGCAGATACCATCGTTTTGGTTCCGGAGGGAACTCTCATAAAAGATGCTGCAAGCGGTAAGATAATAAAGGATATGACAGGCTGTGAGTCTTATGTTGTCTGCAAGGGCGGCAGAGGCGGGTGGGGCAATCGCCATTTTGCAACGCCTACCCGTCAGATACCTCGTTTTGCCAAAAGTGGAACCAAGGGAGAAGAAAAAGAGCTTGAACTGGAATTGAAAATGATCGCAGATGTCGGCATTATTGGTTTTCCGAGCGTTGGAAAATCTTCTCTTCTGTCTGTAATAAGCTCCGCAAAGCCGAAGATCGCCGCATATCACTTTACAACTCTTTCGCCAAATCTCGGCGTCGTGAGCACAGGAGAGTCAAAAGGCTTCGTTGCGGCAGATATCCCCGGACTTATCGAGGGAGCGAGTGAGGGTATGGGGCTCGGATTGTCTTTTCTTCGTCATGTTGACAGATGCCGCTTGCTTGTTCATGTTGTTGACATAGCGGCAACAGAGGGCAGAGACCCCATCGAAGATATAAAAAAGATAAATTACGAGCTCAAAAAGTACAGCCCCGAGCTTGCGCTCCGTCCTCAGATTATCGCTGCAAACAAATGTGACGTACTCGACCCCGATGCAGATTATATAAAGGACTTTGAACAATACGTAGCGGAGTGCGGTTATGAGCTTGTATATATAAGCGCCGCTACAAGAGAAAATCTCGATGTCCTTGTCAAAAAAATCGATGCGCAACTGGATAAACTCGACCCTGTATGCGTGTATTCGCCCGAATACACTCCCGAAGAGTCCTATATTGACAACACTGACAGAGTAACAACGGTAAGACGCGAGAACAACACCTTCTATGTTGAAGGGGATTGGCTGTATAACTTCATGGGTCAGGTTAATTTCGATGATAATGAGTCACTAGGCTTTTTCCAGCGTGTTCTTATCAAGAGCGGTGTTATTGATATGCTCGAAGAGAAGGGTGCTTGTGACGGAGACACGGTTAATATTTATGATTTCGAGTTTGATTTCATAAAATAATGAATAATCGGCAATAAATATGCAAATAATATCGCATAAAACTTTTTCGGAGGTATTATGCGATATTTATTTTTGTCTGGCGAAGAGATAAAAGAAAAAAGAAAACTGCGTGTACTGCTTATATCATGCTTTGTTTTGATGCTGTTATGCGGCATAGCGATGTGTGTTCCAACAGCGGCTGATGCCGAGATATACGATAATGTTATACGCTTTCATGTGATAGCAAACTCGGACAGCGACGAGGATCAAAGCTTAAAGCTGACGGTGCGTGATGCCGTTATCCAAAAATATTCGGGAATGCTTTCAAGCTACAAATCAAAAGAAGAGGCAGAGAGCGAAATAGGCAAGATAACCGACCAAATAAGCGCTTACAGCGAGGAGATCGTAAAAGAATGCGGATACGATTATACCTGTCAGACATTTATTGATACCGAGTATTATAACAGAACCGAATATGAAAGCTATACCATGCCTGCAGGTAACTACACGTCCCTGCGTATAGTAATTGGAAACGGCGAGGGTCATAACTGGTGGTGTGTGCTTTTCCCGCCGTTATGCACCAAAGCGGCTCTTAGTCAAAGCAGCGAAAATGATGGGGAAGAAGCGTTTATCGAGGCAGGTTTTACAAGTGAGCAGTACAAAATAATCACAGAAAACGAAAAACCGAAGTACAGACTCAAATTCAGACTGCTTGAGCTTTTTTTCGGGTGAGACTGTGTTTTAAATAATATCCGAAACTGAATTTTTTTCCCTGTTTGTGAGATAATAATCTATGAATAAACAAACGGAGGAAAACATAATGAAACTAAATGCGATAAAAAGAATATGCGCAAGAGAGATACTTGATTCAAGAGCAAACCCGACAGTCGAGGCGTGCGTAACGCTTGAAGACGGAACCACGGGGGTCGCTTCTGTTCCGTCGGGAGCATCAACGGGGCAATTCGAGGCAGTTGAGCTGAGAGACAAATCATCCAGATACAACGGTAAGGGTGTTCTTTGCGCTGTTTCAAATATATGCAAAAAGATATCACCCGCGCTTGAGGGTGTCAACGTCTGCTGTACAAACGAGATAGACATGATACTCAAGGAGCTTGACGGAACAAAAAACAAGAAAAGCCTCGGTGCAAACGCAACCTTGGCGGTGTCTCTTGCCTGCGCAAAGGCGGCGGCAAATTATATTCATATTCCTTTATATAAGTATATCGGTGGCGCCAATGCAAACAGACTCCCCGTTCCGATGATGAATATTCTTAACGGCGGCGCTCATGCTACAAACAATATTGACATTCAGGAGTTTATGGTGGTACCGACGGAGGCTGTGTGTTTTTCCGAGGGAATACGCATGGGCTCGGAGATATATCACAAACTAAAGGAAATCTTAAAGCAAAGATCTTTGTCTACTGCTGTGGGAGACGAAGGTGGATTTGCTCCGAGCATCGAGGATGATGAGGCGGCAATAAAGCTTCTTTGTGATGCTATTGATGCCGCAGGGTACGATGGAAAGGTAAAGATCGCTCTTGACATAGCGTCGAGTGAATGGTATGATGACGGAATGTACAAGCTCCCGAAAAGAGGCATAAGCATGACATCAGAGGAGCTGATATCATATTATGAAGATCTGTGTAAGCGTTATCCCATTTGCTCGATCGAGGACGGAATTGCAGACTGTGACGATGATGGCTGGGTCGCAATGACAAAGGCATTGTCTGATAAGATCATGCTTGTGGGTGACGACTATTTTGTTACTGATAACGAAAGATTAAAGCATGGAATTTCAATAGGAGCGGCAAATGCCATACTGATAAAGCCAAATCAGATTGGAACTCTCAGCGAAACGCTGTCTGCAATTAACACAGCGAGATATTCGGGGTATAAGTATATCCCCTCACATCGCTCGGGTGATACAGAGGACAGCTCTCTTGCGGATATTGCAGTTGCAACGGGCGCTATGTTTATAAAAAGCGGCGCACCTTGCAGAAGCGAGAGACTTGCCAAATACAACAGATTGCTGAGAATTGAGGCATCTCTTGGAATTTGTGCGGAGTATGGAATTTATCTTTAATAATGTATTCATTTTTTAGCAAAAACCTATTGACAAAATGCTCGTAATTGTGTATAATATCTTGTAGATGTTTGTAGACATGCAAATTTTGCGTGTCGGTTGAACGCGAAGGGAGGGAAAAAGAATAATGGCAGAAGTTAGAGTTAAGGAAAGCGAAACTCTTGACAGTGCTCTTCGCCGTTTTAAGCGTCAGTGTGCAAGATCCGGTGTACTCGCAGAGCTCCGCAAAAGAGAGCATTATGAAAAGCCCAGCGTAAAGCGTAAGAAAAAGTCTGAGGCAGCAAGAAAGCGCAAATACAAATAAAATAAGCACCAAGGGAGTCCTTCCGGAAAGCAAATGCTTTTTGGAAGGCTCTTTTTCTTATCGCAAAAGGGGGTGTAAAGAAACTCCGTTTCTTTACACCCCGAAGGTGATAGGAAAAAATGTTCAGAACAAGCAAACATCCACCCGTGAGGCGTATTTACATACGTCGAGGGTGGATTTTGCTTGTAGCAAAAAGAGAATTTTTAGAAAAACTCAAAAATTTGAGTTTTTCTTATTGCATAGGAAATTGCGTAATTATGCCCCGCCGTTTGGTTGAGTTAATGAAATTCTAAAGATACATTAGGCTGGAGGATGGATGCGGGCAATGCCCGCTATCTTACCTTATTTTGGTTGTGATCAATATCTTGCTCAAAGCATTGAAACCCTCGTGTTTTGAATGTTTTTTTTCTCTTTTTGGCGGTCCGGACTTTTTTACAGCCCCTTTTATTACTTTATCTCAAGCGCTTCGCTCTTTTCCTGCTCGGGGGTCTTTACTGTTATGTCTATTCTGCCGTTTTTTATATCTGCATATACAATATCGCCTCTTTTTAACTTATCCTCGATTAGCAGGTTTGTTATCGGTATTTCGATATTATTTATGATATATCGTTTCAAAGGTCTTGCACCGTATCCTTTTTCTTTGTCTTCCTTTATGATATATTCATATACCGCATCCGTTACATTCATGTTTATGCCCATATTTGACAGTCTTTTTTTCAGCTCTGACATAAGATTTTTTGAAATTGCAATAAGACTTTGCTCGGATAGGGAAGCAAACTGAATTATCCCGTCGACCCTGTTTAAAAACTCGGGATTGAATACATCTTTGAGATGTTTGTAATATTCCTGATCATTTGGCTTTGACTCGCTGTTATCAAATGCAAAGCCGAGATTTTTTCTTTCTGTTATCTCTTTTGCGCCTGTGTTTGAGGTCATGATTATAATTGTGTTTTTAAAGTTGATCTTTCTGCCTCTTGAATCTGTGAGGACACCCTCGTCGAGTATTTGGAGCAGAAGGTTAAAAATATCGGGATGAGCTTTTTCTATTTCATCAAAAAGAACAAGCGAATACGGCTTTCTTCTTACCTTTTCGCTTAACTGCCCGCCCTCGTCGTAGCCGATATAACCCGGAGGCGAGCCAATGAGCTTTGATATACTGTGTGATTCCTTGTATTCAGACATATCAAGCCTTATAACGGCGTTCTCAGAGCCAAAAACGATTTGCGACAGCGCCTTTGATAGAGCTGTTTTTCCAACTCCCGTAGGACCGATAAATATAAAAGAGCCTATCGGCTTGTCGTTTGGCTTCAGACCGCATCTGCCCCTTTTTACTGCGTTCGAAATTGCTTTTATTGCATCGGATTGACCGATAATTTGTTTGTTCAGCTCTTTTTCAAGATTGAGCAGACGCTGCATCTCATCCTCTCGCAAATTTGAAACAGGGATCCCCGTCCATTGGTACACGGTTTGTGCAATATCGTCGGCACTCAGTACAAGTGTGTCACGGTTGACGCTTTTTTTCCAATTATCGTATAGCTGTCTGTATTCGTTCTTCAGCTCGGACACGCTGTCACGTATTTTTGCCGCGTCCTCAAAAGATTGTTTTGTTATTGCGTTTTCTTTGCTCTTTTCTGCTTCACGTATCTTTTGCTCAGCTATTTTAATATACGGAGGCGCTGTATAAGCCGAAATCCTTTTTTTGGAAGCAGCTTCGTCTATCAGGTCTATTGCCTTGTCGGGTAAATATCTGTCATTTATATATCTTGCGGAAAGCTCGCATGCGGCATCTATAGCTTCGTCGGTTATGGTTATTTTGTGATGGGCTTCATATTTTGACCGCAGCCCTTGCAGGATCTTCTTTGTTTCCTCAATTTCAGGCTCGTCTACATAAACAGGCTGAAACCTTCTCTCAAGAGCAGCATCCTTTTCTATATGCTTTCTGTATTCATCTATAGTTGTGGCGCCGATAACCTGAAACTCACCTCTTGAAAGTGATGGTTTTATGATATTGGCGGCATCAAGCGCCCCCTCAGCTGACCCTGCGCCGACTATCATATGAAGCTCGTCAATAAAAAGAATGATATCCGATGCACGTTTTACCTCTGTCATAACGTTTTTCATTCTTTCTTCAAATTCGCCTCTGTATTTTGCACCGGCGATCATTGACGAAATATCAAGAGACACGAGGATTTTGTTTGACAGCTCCTCAGGTACTCGTCCCTCCGCCATTCTCTTTGCAAGACCTTCCACAACTGCGGTTTTTCCAACCCCGGGCTCTCCGATAAGTGCTGGATTGTTTTTCGTTCTTCTTGAGAGTATCTGTATCACTCTCTCAGTTTCGCTGTCTCTTCCGATTATGGGGTCAGAGTCAGCAAGTGCCGCCGCCGTCATGTCCCTGCCGTACTGAGAAAGTGCAGGAAAGTCACGGAGTCTGCCTGCTGCAAGCTTTTTCTTTGATTTATCATCATCGGTTTTCTCATACCCTTCGGTACTTGTCGTATATCTTGCGGCATTGGTGCGCATTTCAATAATATTTGCGCCGCTTTTCAGTATGATCTTGTATGCAACTGAGTCCTTTTGCTCGAGCAATGAATATAATAAATGCTCTGTTCCGATAACCTCTTGATATTTGCTGTCTGTGTTTTTTGATGAGGCAGAAATAATTTTTTTCAGTCTCGGTGTCATATCGGATGAGCTGAGATTTGTCCGCTCGCCCGTGCCCGAGACTTCTTTTACATTGTCTATCAAAAAAGAATATGTCAGCCCTTTGTCATCAAGTATTTTCTTTGATATACTTTTGTCTTCGCTCGAAAGAGCAAGCAATAAATGCTCACTTCCTATATATGTGTGTCCGAGCTTGTTTGCGAGCATCAGAGCGTTGTTTAGTACGTTTTGTGCTTTCGGCGTAAATTTGCTGCTCATATATCCTCCGTGTTTTTGTCTATGTAATGGATGTTAACAACAAAAGGGTATACCTTTACAGCGCTTTCATCTCCGTTATCAAGTAAGCATTTATATTCCGTGCCGCTGTCTCGTTTGCCCGGCAGACTTATCGTTTTTGTAGCTCCGGTCGTGTCTGTGTGTAAAACCGCATATATTTTGTTGTCTTTTTTAATATAGACGGTTTGGGAAGATGGCGTTGAATTTTTGCCTATTATATACAGCTTTAGCCATCCGAGAGTAATATTTTTATTATTTTCGCTAATTATTTTTTCATTTTTACACATAAGTATACCCCAAAAAAACATAAAATCAAACATTAATTTTTCAATTATTTGTGCAATATAGGAAAAACGAGTAAATTTTAAAAATTTGTTGACTTGATATTAACAAACTGCTATAATATATTATGTAGTAAACATATCACTTATGAAGGAGACGAAAGATGAAAATTTGCAGTTGCTTTAGTTTTTTTATCTCGATCATCGGTGATATTTTATTTTTTCGTGCACCCGAGTACTCTCTCGGGCTTTTTGTTTGATTTTAAAAAAATAACGGAGGTCGTATGAACGACAATTTTTACGGTGATCTTAGTGTAATTCCTATGCGTGGAAGCGAGGATTTTGCAGAGCAGGTTGACAATTATCTCAAGGATTGGCGCTGGCATGTAGAGGACGAAACATTTATAGTTGAGGCATCCTGCCCGAGATTTGGCACAGGCGAAGGAAAGTGCATGATCAAGCAGTCGCTTCGCGGTCATGATGTTTACATTATAGCTGATTGCTTCAACTGGGGAGCGACCTATACAATGTACGGACGAAAGGTTCCTATGAGTCCGGATGACCATTTTTGCGATTTAAAGCGTGTTATCGGCGCTATCGGCGGTAAGGCGAGAAGAATATCTGTTATTATGCCTATGCTTTACTGCGGAAGACAGCACAAACGCAGCGGCAGAGAGAGTCTTGACTGTGCGTCGGCTCTTCAGGAGTTGCACGATCTTGGTGTTTCAAATATTATTACATTTGACGCACATGACGCAAGAGTTCAGAATGCTATTCCTCTCGGTGGATTTGAAAATATCAGATGCACATACCAGATGATAAAGGCTCTTCTTAAATGCTATCCCGATATGGAGATAGATGCTGACAAGATCATGATAGTTTCACCCGATGAAGGCGGAATGAACAGATGTATGTACTATTCCTCAATTCTCGGAATTGACCTCGGTATGTTCTATAAGAGAAGAAATTATACCGTTATAATCGACGGCAAAAACCCGATCGAAGCGCATGAGTACCTCGGCAGAGATATCACAGGCAAGGATGTTATTATCGTTGATGACATGATATCATCAGGAGATTCTATCATTGACGTTGCAAAACAGCTCAAGGCTAAAGGGGCAAACAGAATTTTCGTCTTTGTCACTTTCGGACTTTTCTGCAATGGTTTTGAAAAAATTGATGAGGCATACCAGAACGGTCTTATTACAAAGATCTTCGCTACAAACCTTATTTACCGTACTCCCGAGCTTCTTTCAAAAGAATGGTACCAAGATGTAAATATGTGCAAATATGTTTCTTACATTATAGATACTCTCAATCATGATGAGTCTATCAGCACGCTTCTTGAGCCTTCAAAGAGAATTCACAAGCTTCTTGACAAGCATAATGCGGCGTTGGCTGAGAGAAAAGCTGCAATGGCAAACCTTGATTAAGCATATATACATAAAAAGCTTACTGCATTTTTGATGCAGTAAGCTTTTTGTGTAGTAATTATGCTTTTTTGGCACGCGGAAAAGTGGAAACGTCAAACTAAAAAGAAGTCATGAACGCATTTTTGCGGTATAAGTCATGGCCTCTTTTGTCTTTTAGGGAATTGCACACATTCTCACTCGCCGTTTTGCACAGCTTCTGTAATAGAAAAACAAGGATAGGCGGGGAGGATGGGTGTGGGCACTGCCCGCTTTCCTACCTTATTTTGGTTGTGATCAATATCTCGTTCAAAGCATTGAAACCCTAGTGTTTTCAATGTTTTTCTTCTCTTTTTGGCGGTCTTGGCTTTTTTACAGCCCCTTTTATTTCTTTTTCAATATTAAAACGCTTGTTGCGGGAACACAAACTTCATTTTCGTATAATTTGCCGCAAAGAAGATCAGTATACTTACCCGAAACTTGAATATGCTCATCAGCTTGAGATACGTTCGCACAAACAATAATTTCGCATTTGCCTTTTTGGCGCTTGTAAACAATGAGTGCGTTTCTGTGCTCTGTTATTTCAAAGCTGCCGCCGTCAAATGCTTTGTTTTCAGCTCTTATGCGGCCGAGCTTTTTATAATGCTCGTTTAGCTCTTGGCTGATATTATGCCAAGGGAATGGTTTTCGGCAGAATGGGTCGCCATAACCTTCGATCCCCGCCTCATCTCCGTAGAAAACAGAAGGGAAACCGTATACTGTATACTGTATTGCACTCGCAATCTTTAGTTTTTTGATGCTTTCGGTTCTTTGCTCGTTGCTAAGCCGTGAATGTGCAAGCTCGTCGTTTGATTTGCCAAAAGCATTTTCACCCGATAACACGGTCAATATTCTTTCGGTGTCGTGAGTGCCTAGCAGGTTCATAAGAACATCGCTGACTTGAGGAGGGTATGACGCATAAATTTCGGTAAGCTGGTTGTAAAGTATTTCCGAATTTTCGCTTTTTATATACTCGATAAGTGCATTTTTAAACGGATAGTTCATTACACTGTCCAACTGTTTGCCCTGAAAATACCTGCGTCGTTTGTTGTATGCCACCTTATCTGCGGCATTTTCCCAAACCTCGCCGATAATGAGCGAATTTGTGTTTGCATCCTTTGCAACTGTGCGCAATTCATCAAGAAATTCATCAGAAAGCTCATCTGCAACATCAAGCCGCCAGCCGCCAATACCTTCCTTTATATATTTTTCTATGACACCGCCTTTTCCTGTAAAAAAACGTCGGCACTTTTCGTTGTTGTGGTTGAGCTTGGGCAGGATGTCAATACCCCACCATGACTCATATGAGTTGTCATTATGAAAATAGTACCAGCCTCTGTACTCGGAATTCGGGTCGTTATACGCACCGACAGATTCGTACTTGCCGTATTTGTTAAAATATCGGCTGTTATCACCTGTGTGATTGAATACTCCGTCCAAAATTATATTTATCGAGTGTTTTTTTGCTTCTTGAATGAGGCTTGCGAATGCCTCGTCTCCTCCGAACATCTCGTCAACACACAGATAATCTCCTGTGTCGTACTTGTGATTGGAGTATGCTTTGAAGATTGGAGAAAGATATATAGTGGTTACTCCGAGCTCCTTTAAATAATCGAGTTTTTCAATAACTCCGTAGAGATTTCCACCGAAAAACTCGTTGTTGTCAAGGGGAGCGCCGGGGTAGGGAGCATACTTTGGTATTCCGTTTTGCCAGTCTTCGTTTTTTGTCGCATCTTCACGCAGTTGAATGTTTTTATCACCGCTGTAAAATCTGTCAACAAAAATATGATACATAGTACCGCCCGATGCCCAGCTCGGAGTAGTAAAATCGGGACTGTAGACCAACATATGAAAAGATCTTTGCTCGTTTTGAGTGAGCGAAAAATCAATGTTATTTATACTGTTTGTGTAGTACACTTCGCATCCGATGCATATTTTGAATTTATAATAATACAGACCGCTATCGTTTGGAGCGCATATTTGTTTTATGTCGAGTGTCGTTGTGAATTTGTCATCGCAGGCATAGTCGGATGAGAGCTGCAATGGATACTCATTTTGACATTCGCCGTCTTTTGCAAGCAAAAGTGAGACGTACGTTATTCCCATGCGTCTCGGAGCTGACAGAGCAAGAAGAACCTTGTCATTTGATGAAAATGCATTAAACCTCGAAAGGTCCTTGTTTTTAACGGTTTTTGTGATTTTTATATCGCGGCAAATATTACCGCATAAGTCGCCGAAAATGAAATTTTCCATATTATCCTTACTTAGCTAAAAAACAAGAAAGTCAAGAGTGCAGAGCACTCTTGATTTTCTTTGTATAGCTTTGTGCTGTATTTAAAATTATTTATTGAGTCGATGTATATTCCATATTCTTTGTGCATATTCATTTATGCTTCTGTCAGCCGCAAAGAATCCGGATGCCGCAATATTTATAAGTGACATCTTGTTCCACTCACGTTTGTTTGCATAAGCATTAAGCGCCTTATCGCGTGTCATTGAATACGACTCGAAATCTGCCATACACATGAACGGATCGGCAACACCCTGATGGGAAGTGAGCAGATAGTTTGCTATGTTCGAGAAGGACTGACCTGCAAATCCGACGTTAAGATAATCTACTGCCTTACGAAGCTTTTCGTTTGCGGTGTAGAAATCGTATGAATGATATCCTTTGAGCCACAGATCGTCTACTTCATTGCAATTAAGACCGAAGATAAACATATTTTCATCACCGGTTGCCGCAACCATTTCGACATTAGCGCCGTCGTATGTACCTATTGTAAGTGCACCGTTCATCATGAGCTTCATACAACCTGTACCGCTCGCCTCTTTACCTGCAAGGGAGATCTGCTCGCTTATTTCAGCAGCAGGAACAAGTGCTTCTGCCATGCTGACATTGTAGTCCTCAAGGAATACTACCTGCAATTTTTCTTTTATCTTGGGATTTTGCTCAATATCTTTCTGGATGTAGCAGATCAGCTTGATAATATCCTTTGCCATATAGTATCCGGGCGCAGCCTTCGCACCGAAGAGGAAGGTCTGGGGCTGGATATCCTTGTTGGGATTTTCTTTTATATCAACATAAAGCGAAATGATGTTAAGTGCATTGAGAAGCTGACGCTTGTATTCGTGCAAACGTTTTATCTGAACGTCAAACAGGGAATTGGGATCAAGGACAACGCCTGTCTTTTTGTAAAGCTTGTCAGCAAATGTTTTTTTGTTTTCAAGCTTTATCTCAGCAAGCTTGTCAAGAACGGATTTGTTCGAAGCAAACTTTCTCAGGTTGTCAAGCTCTTCGGGATTTTTTCTGTAGGTATCTCCGATGAGCTCTTCTATCAAGCCTGCAAGCTTCGGGTTTGAATAGCACAGCCAACGACGGTGAGCAATACCGTTTGTAACATTGGTGAAACGCTCGGGATACATCTTGTGGAAATCCTTGAATACGGAATTTACGAGAATGTCCGAATGGAGCTTTGATACACCGTTTATCGAATGTGAGCCGATAACGCTGAGATTTGCCATTCTTATCTGATTGTGGCAGATAATAGACATAGAGGAGATTTTGTCCCAGTTTGAGGGGAAACGCTGCCATGCCTGATTGCAGAATCTTTCGTTTATTTCCTTTACTATTGTGTAAATGCGGGGAAGCTTAAGCTTGAAAAGATCTTCGTTCCACGTTTCAAGCGCCTCAGGCATAACGGTGTGGTTGGTATAAGAAACTGTACGCACAACCATATCCCATGCTTTGTCCCAGTTGTAGCAATGATCGTCGATCAGTATACGCATAAGCTCGGGAATACAAAGGGCAGGGTGAGTATCGTTTATATGGATAGCTACCTTGTCGGGAAGATTGTCGAGCGTTCCGTATACAGCCATATGGTCACGAAGTATGCTCTGGATAGAAGCAGAAACCAAGAAATACTGCTGAGTGAGACGCAGAAGCTTTCCTTCGTAGTGGTTATCGGAGGGGTAGAGAACCTTTGATATTATCTCTGCGTTCGTATTATCCTCAATAGCCTTTGCATACTGACCTTGAGTAAAGAGTCCCATGTTAAACTTCGAGATATCTCTTGCTCTCCAAAGTCTGAGCTGGCTTACCGCTTTTGAATCGGCTCCGGATACCATCATATCATATGGAACAGCCTCTATTTCATCGCAGTCGACATATTCGATGCTGCAACGTCCGTTTTCCCACTTTTCCTTGACATGTCCGCCGAGCTTTACATGATATATTCTGTCAGTTCTCGGAACAAGCCAAACATCTCCGCCTGGAAGCCATATGTCGGGCAGCTCAACTTGCATACCGTCAATGATCTTTTGCTTGAAAAGCCCATACTCATAGCAGATCGAAAATCCTGTTGCGGGATAATCGAGCGATGAGAGCGAGTCCATAAAGCAGGCTGCAAGTCTTCCGAGGCCTCCGTTTCCGAGTCCTGCATCGGGCTCAAGCTCATAGAGGTCGTCCAAATCAAAGCCCAATTCGGTCAGCGCATTTCTGTACTCTTTTTCAAGACCGAGATTGTTGAGGTTGGTCTTGAGAGAACGTCCCATCAAAAACTCCATGCACATATAGTATACGCGCTTTTCGCCTTTTTGATTTACTTCTTTTTTGAAGTCGTTTCTCTTTTGTGCCAAAATGTCCTTGATGGTCAATGCGCTCGCCTTGTACATCTGGTCAGCAGATGCATCGGATGAGGAGCAGCCGAAATATCTTGACAGTTTAAGCTCCAGCAGTTCTTTGATTTCTTTTTGTGATTGTGCCATTTTAAATTCCTTCCTTGTTGTTAACCTAACTCGTCATACATTTTCAAGTACATCTTCGCAGAAGATGACCAAGAAAAGTCGGTGTTCATTATTCTGTAGACGAGTTTTTTATATTTGTCTTTATCTTTGCAGATATTGATCGCTTTCATAGCGCAGTCATAGAGCTGGTCGGCGCCGTAATGAGCAAAGGTAAATCCGTTGCCGTAGATTTTTCCTTTGTCTTCATAATAATGCTTTATCGAATCATAAAGTCCGCCTGTTTCTCTTGTGACAGGTATTGCGCCGTATCTTGATGCTATCATCTGAGACAGTCCGCAGGGCTCGCTCTTTGACGGCATCAAAAATACATCCGCTGCTGCGTATATTCTCTTTGAAAGGTCACGGTCATATTTGATGATCGAACGTACCTTGTCTCTGTGTCTGTACTCGAGCTCACGGAGAAAATCCTCATAGCATTGCTCACCTGTACCAAGTACAACAAACTGTATGTCCTGTTCGAGAAGTCTGTATGCCATCTCGCATACAAGATCGACACCTTTGTGAGAAGCAAGACGTGTGATCATTGCTACCATAGGGATGTCAGGGTTCTCCGGTAATGCCATTTCCTTTTGAAAAGCTACCTTGCATTGTGCTTTTTTATCTATTGTTCTCTTTGAATACTTGGTTTTGAGTGCGGTATCCTTTGCGGGATTGTAATATGTATAGTCAATTCCGTTGAGAATTCCGCGCAACTTATATGCATTTTCTGTAAGAATGGAATTGAGTCCGTGTGAAAACTCGGGATATTTTATTTCCTCTGCATATGTAGGGCTGACGGTAGAGATAAGGTCGGTACACTGTATAGCGCCTTTCATCAAATTTATGCAGCCTTCCCATTCAACAATGCTTTTTTCAGACTCAGGAAGTCCGAATACATCGCCGAGAATTTCAAAGTCGTATTTTCCTTGATACTCGATATTATGAATTGTAAATACGCTTCTGATATTGTCATATCCGCGGATAAAGCCGTACTTTCTCTTCAAATATATGACGGTAAGAGCGGACTGCCAATCGTTTGCGTGAAGGATATCGGGATAAAAATCAAGTCTGTTGAGCATTTCAAGCACCGCTGTGCTGAAAAATGCGTATCTTTCACCGTCATCAAAGTGACCGTAAAGACCGTCGCGTCCGAAGTATCTTTCGTTGTCGATAAAATAATACGTTACACCGTCTTTCACGAGACTTTTAATTCCGCAGTATTCATGTCTCCAGGCAAGATCGATGAAGGTGACACATTCTTCCTTCATCTGTTCTCTCCATTCGTTCTTTACAGCCTTGTAAAGCGGAATTACAACACGAACATCTATATCATCTCCGCCCTCTGCTTTAAGAGCGGCAGGCAGAGAACCGAGAACATCTCCAAGTCCTCCTGTTGCGGCAAACGGCATAGCCTCCGAGCCGACAAAAAGTATCTTTTTCATATCATTGCCCCCTTGTCAATATAAAACGGCATAGTATCATGTCCCGAGAGATTTCTGTTATCGCGGATAACAACATTCTTATCTGCAATAACGCAGTTGAGCGTTACATTCTCTCCTGTGTAGGTATCCTGAAGCATAATGGAATTTTCAACTACGGTGCCTTTACCGATCTTTACACCTCTGAACAGTATCGAGTTTTTGACCGTTCCTTCAATTATGCATCCGTCAGCTATCAGTGAATTTTCTACAACTGCCGTATCCTCATATTTTGTTGGTGTGTTATTTCTGACCTTTGTGTATATAGCTCTGCGGTCAACATTGAATAGACTTTCACGGGTATCGAGATCGAGCAGCTCCATATTACATCTGAAATAGTCAACGATACTCTTTATCGTTGCATAATAGCCCATATGCTCATAAATAGTTACCTTTTTGCTTGACAGGTAGTTTTTGATAACATCCTTGTACAGATGTCTGTAATTGTGAGCGATCGCCTCAAGCACGATAGCCTGTAAAAGCTCTTTCTTGAGTACGATTATATTTGTCGAAACAAGTCTTTCACCGTTGATGTTAGAGGTCTGGTCGATTATATCGGTGACACGGTTGCTTGAGTCAGCCTCAATAATGCTCTGTTTTCCGACATCTTCTCTGCGAAGCATCTGGCGTTTGACAACAATGGTAATATCGGACTCATTTTTTATGTGGTCTTCAAGCACATCGTTTAAATCAATATTGCATATTGCGTCACAGTCGGAAAGTACAGCATATTCTTCTGTTGAACGTGTAATAAAATTCAGAATGCCTTTGAGAGAGTGAAGGCGTGAATCGGTAATGCCGTCGCCGGATGTGTTGTCATATGCGGTGATGTACGGAGGAAGCAGCTTTATACCGCCGCTTCTGCGGGCAAGGTCCCAGTCTTTACCGGTTCCGATGTGGTCCATAAGGGACTGGTAGTTGTACTGTGTAATTACACCGACCTTATTTATATTGGAGTTGACCATGTTTGACAGAGCAAAATCTATCAGACGGTATCTGCAGCCAAACGGAACGGAGCCTATCGTTCTGCGGCGTGTCATCTCAGGCAGATTGTTGTCATGTATATTTGCAAATATAATTCCGAAAGCGTTCATATATGTCTCCTGTTTATTTAGATATTATTTTTCCGGCTTCGATCGTTTCGCCGTCGTTGATCGAAATAGAGGCGCCCACTACCGTGACCTCTGCGTCTTCAGACATTTTTGTTCCAACCGTTGCATTTTTTCCAATGTCTACATCAGAATCGAGAATGGAGAAATCTACAACAGCGCCTTCGCGTATTATTGTATTAGACATGATTACCGAGTCTCTTACAACAGCGCCTTTTTCTACTGTTACGTTATTTGAAAGCATACTGTTTATAACGGTTCCGAGTATTGTACATCCGCTTGTTATCATAGAGTTTTCGATCTTTGCATCCTTACCGACAAACTGCGGAGGACTTACCGTAGTTCTTGAGAAAATTCTCCAGCTCTCGTCCTGCAAAGAGAAACGGGGGTCATGTCCGAGCATATCCATATTAGCTTCCCAAAGACTCTTTAGAGTTCCTACGTCCTTCCAATAGCCCTCGAAAGAGTAGGAGTACATTTTCTCTCCCTTTGAAAGCATGGAGGGAATAATGTTTTTTCCGAAGTCGTTGGAGCTCTTGGGGTCCTGTTCGTCTTCCTCAAGATACTTGTAGAGCTTTTCCGCATTGAAGATATATATACCCATCGAAGCCTTCGTGCTGTCGGGATTTTTCGGCTTTTCTGTAAACTTTGATATCTTGCCGTT
>JBGVFH010000004.1:0-5158 GCA_045120955.1 Eubacteriales bacterium
TTTTTTCAACTGCTTTTATATAATAGGTATAGATTTTGTCGATTTTGAGTATTCGTCAAGTGGAATACTCTACGAAAAAGAAGTTTGTTTTAGGGGCTGGCTCAAAACTTGAAAGAGTTTTGGGCCAGTTTTTTGCAAAAAAATACGAGAGGCTATGAAACCTCTCGCAGTTGGTGTATCTCCTCGGGTTTACTGAATGAAAAACAGGGGGCCGGCTCAAAGCCCAACCCCTACATACTTATAACCTATTACTTATAACTTATTGCATATAACTTATTACTTATTACTTATAACTCGCTAGCCATTATATATTTAACATACTCATAGCTGCCATGCTCCTTCGCGGTGCGCGACATAAACTCATAAGCCTGATCGCGCAGCTTTTTGCGCGCCTGCTTTTCGGGCAGCGAGGGGTCGGGATAAAACGGCTCGCTCAAATAAACGGTTATGTTGGGGTGAAGCTTTTTGAACACCCTGCGCTGACGATAGACCGTGACCGCCGCCACGACCGGCGAGCCCGTGCGGCAGGGGTAGGAAAACGACTTGTCGGGAAAGCTCCGCACAAAGTTGCAGTAAGGCCAGATATGCGCCTCCGGGTAGATAAACACCGCCGCTTTTTCCTGCATAGCCTCTTTAAGCCTATGCTCAAAATTGCGGTAAGCCGACAGCGCCGAGGGCAGCGGAACAGCGCCCAGCAGCGCAACCAGCACGCGTATGCCCTTGATAGACACCGTTTCGGGTCCCGTGACTACATAGGCGCGCTTGGGGAACGCCGAAATGGTGGGAAGGAACGCGTCGGCTATGTTCTGCGTGTGGTTCATGTACACAAAGCAGCCCTTGACCTTTCGCAGCGCCCTGCGGTTCTTGACCCTCACGCCCAGCCACACCTTGGTATAAAGCCACACGAGCGGCGTGGCGAAAACGCGGTAAGCGAAAAACGAAGCTATCTTCCACCCGACGGACGGGTGACTGTAGCGATAATCGCCGTTCACCGTGTCGCTGTTTATCTTGCCGTTGGTGGACGCGAAATCGTCGTTCACCTCGTCGTTGTAGTAGTATACGCGCTTCATTTCATAGCCTCGTAAAACATTTTTTCCATCTTATCCATGCAGGCTTCCTGCGAAAAGTCCGCTACTATCCCCTTGTAACGCTCGCGGTACTCCTCAAGCACATCGGGGTGCTTGATGAAAAAGTCGATTTTATCGGCTAAGTCCTGCGCGTCGCGGTTTTTAAAGAGATTGCGCTCGTCAAGCGCGAATTTAACGGTCGCGCTGCGCGGAGAATCCGCAATGATCGGCACTTGCCCACAGGCGAGCGCCTCCATACAGGCTATCGCCTCTATCTCGATCTCGGCGGGGTGCACATACAGGTCGGCGTAGTTGAGCACGTTGAGCATTTGGTCGTGCGGGAAAAAGTTGAACAGCGGCTTGTTGTAAAGCTTCTTCGCGCGCTCCCTGAGCTTTTGCTTCAACGGACCCTCGCCCGCGAAAATCAGCTGTATATCGCGGCTGTGCTTCGACAGCGCGGCGGCGTCGATAAGCACGCTGTGGCACTTCTCTTTGCTGTAACGCCCCGAAAAAATGATGACGAATCTGTTGGCAAATTCTGCGGGCTTTTCGATCTTTATAGGCTTGAAGCGCTCGCCCACGCCGTTTGATATCACATACCCGTTCGTCCTGTGATGAACCGCCTGCTCAAACACATTGCGTATAAATTCGGTGGGATAATGCACCGCGTCCACATGGCGGTAAACATTGCGGTATATCGTGTGGTAGGTGATTTGATTGGCAAGCGGGTTGTCCTTCATAAAAACATGGCTGGTAAAATTTTCAGCCTGCATATGAAAGCCGGCCGTGACGGGGATATCATACTTCTTGCACAGCTTGACCGCCGCCGTGCCCAGCATGAACGGCATCATCACATGAACGACGTCGCTGTTTTGGATAACGGGCTTAAGCACCCTTTTGTTCGCGCGCGAAAGCGAAACGCCGTTTTTGCTTACATAATTGTTAAGCGGACCCAGGCTGAGGGTCGGCATCACCACATAGCCGTCTTTTCCTCTTTTGTCCTCGTCCGAGCAGACTACAGTGACCTCGTGTCCGCGCTTTGCCATGGCGCGGATAAGGTTCATTGCTGAGATCGTCGTTCCGTTGTTTTCAACGCCCAGCACGTCGCATACTACAGTGATTTTCATATACCCTTTCTCATTCCATTTCTAAAAGTGTTCCTTATATCACTATATAATAACAGAAAACCACGCCTTTGTCTATAGCAACTACACGTTGATTATTTAGTCAGTTTTGTGTATCTGGCTGAAAACAAACAGGAAAGCTACATTAAACCGCAGAACTACGAACAGACAAAGAAAAACAAAAACAAAAAGAAAAAGCACCCTTACGCAAAATACAATTTTGAATACAACGAAGAAACAGATACATTCACCTGTCCGGGCGGAGAGACATTAACGCTGCGAGGAGAAAAGAAATCGAAATCAGGCACAGGGTATGAATCCAAAAAGGGAGTTTACTACACCGAGAAATGTTATCAATGCCCTCACCGCGACCAATGCACCAAAAGCAAGGACGGCATCAGAAAGCTTGAACATTCAAAACTTTTCCACAAATACAGCCGGCAGTCGCTGGATAACATCACAAGCGAAAAGCGAATCACACTAAGAATAAACCGCTCTATACAGGTAGAAGGGGCTTTTGGCGTGCTCAAGGAGGACTATGGCTTCAGACGATTTTTGACCCGCGGAAAGAAGAATGTCAAAACCGAAATGCTTTTTCATTGCTTTGCGTACAACTTCAAAAAGTACTACAACAAAATCATTCAAAAAAGAACGAAAACATATCTTTTCGAGAAAAAGAAACCCAACGAAAAATTGACCGCCTGATTTTTCCACAATTTAACATAAAAAAACAGAGAGTAGCGATACCCTCTGCTTTGCATTGCTCAGATTTTCAAAAAAAAGATTCTTTTCTGTCGTAATTATGAGGCTGGCTCTTTTTCACTTTTGAGCCAGCCCCTTTTGAATTATATGACTATATACTTAATTATCGGTCAAATTATATTCTCCAATTCTTTTGACCACATATTAATTAATATAAATGTCATGTTTATGGCTTATTGAGATATTTTTCAAGCACCTCCCTGAACGGTCTTTCAGTTTTCATTGATAGCACAAATTTAGGCTTTCTGCGCTCTATGCTGTAATTGATCTGCTCACGGAGCTCCTCCAATCTGACAACGACTTGTTTCTCCTCTGCAAAATTGCGTATCTTCATTATTATCTTTGTTGAGTATGCAAGATCGATGACAAATATACCGTAAAAGAAGCCTATTCCAAATGAAAAAGCCAGATTCTGCGACAGCCATTCCAGTGCTTCAAGTATATGAGGGTGGACAAGAAAATAATACACTGCACTGAGCAATCCCCAGAAAAAGGTGAATAGCGGACATATAATGCCGCGGATATTTCCCGGAAGCTCACTGTAGTCCCAGAGCCTTACATGAGTAGTTGCCAGCATAATTACTCCGACGACGCATTCAAGTGCGGTTATGGCTGCGGACATTATAATGAACAGCAGAAGTTTTTCCAACCAGACCGGCTCTATATACAGATAGCCCTCCAAATGTGCCAGCAGATATAAAATGCACAGACTCTCACCGTAAAGCGGCAGACATGGGCCTGTCAGGAAGCCGGGATTTACCCAGTGCTTCTGTGAGACAAATCTGCGGTAGAACACCTCTATCACCCAGCCTGTCATTCCTCCGATGGCAAACAGAAATGTCAATATCAGGAATATATTCATGAACATTTACCATTAACACAGTGACTTTTCCAGAATTCAATAGCCTTTTCGTTTCTCTCCGCCCGTTCGGTCGTTTCCATATCTGCACCTCTCACCAACAGCCACATTAAAGCTACGTCCATGACTGCAAAAAGCAGTATGATCAAAAGAATGAGCTTTTTCATACCCCGTCACTGCCTCCTGTTGATAGGGATATACTTGCTCTCAGGCTTTACGCTTATATACGCAGGACGTATTATTTTCCCGTTGTTTTGTATCTCCTCGATGCGGTGAGCGCTCCAGCCTGTTATCCTCGAAACGGCAAATAAAGGCGTAAACAATTCGTAAGGCAGACCAAGCATACGGTAGATCAGTCCCGAGTAAAAATCAACATTCGGGCTGACTCCCTTGTACATTTTTCGCTTCTCGGCGATAAGCTCGGGAGCTGTCTCTGCCACATACTCAAACAGTGCAAATTCTTCCTCGTTGCCCTTTTCAACTGCTAAAGCCTTGGCACACTGTTTAAGGATATCAGCTCTCGGGTCTGATCTCGAGTAAACAGCGTGTCCCATTCCGTAGATAAGCCCTGCACAGTCGAAGGCTTCCTTATCGAGCAGTTTCGTAAGATATTCCCTGACCGCAGACCTGTCGCTTGTGTCGATCGTCTGCTGCATATCGTCGAACATTTTCACCACCTTGATATTTGCACCGCCGTGACGAGGACCTTTCAGTGAACCGAGTGCCGCAGCTATTGCGGAATATGTATCAGTTCCCGATGATGTGACGACATGAGTTGTGAATGTGGAATTATTTCCGCCGCCATGCTCCGCATGAAGAACAAGTGCAAGGTCGAGTATACGGGCTTCAAGCTCTGAATATTCGCCGTTTTCTCTCAGCATATGCAAAAGATTTTTCGCAGTTCCAAGCTCCTGTCTCGGGTTGCGGATAAACAAGTCCTGCCCGAGATGATAGTGCAGATATGACTGATAGCCGTAGACCGCAAGCATGGGAAATACCGAAATAAGGTGCAGACACTGACGGAGAACATTTGCAGTAGAGGTATCATCGGGCTCATCGTCATAGGCATAAAGTGCAAGAACTGTTCTTGACAGAATATTCATCATATCCCTGCCGGGAGCTTTCAGTATCATATCTCTTGTAAACGAATCGGGCAGGGTACGCATATAAGCAAGAGTACGGCAGAAATGCCCAAGCTCTTTAGCGTCGGGCAGCTTTGAGAACAACAGAAGATACACGGTCTCCTCAAAGCCGAAGCGCTGCTCGTTCCAGAATCCGCCTACTATGTCACGGACACTGATTCCACGATAAAAAAGCTGTCCCTCACATGGAACATCACCATCGGG
>JBGVFH010000005.1:0-88006 GCA_045120955.1 Eubacteriales bacterium
GTGACCCATTTATACGACAAGCCGTAGCTGGCACCGTCAATATATCCATGGGGTTTTCCTATCAATGCAACTACATCGTAAAATGACATCCCTTTTTTGACTGACTTCATTTCTTCATCTGTCGGCTGATGGCTCTTTTCAAAATCAAAAAAATCATCCTGTACAAGGGCTGTCTCGTCTTTTTCGGTGTCTTTCGGTTCGTTTTCCTCAGTTTTTACCGTTGTTTCTATTCCCGCGCCTCTGTGAAATTATTTCCGTTGTTTCGAGATTTACTGTTTCTGCAAAAACACCTTCTGTTGTTTCGTTTTTCCCATTTTCCGCAAAAAGACTCTGCATCGTTTCGGTTTGCTCTATGTCCGCAAGCTTCGATGTACTTGCGCAGCTGCACATGCTCATTGTCAACAAAGATACCAAGATCACAAGATATTTTTTCATCATATAATCACCTCACTCAGTAATTCCATAGTAAACAAGATTAATATCAGGCTGCATATCACTTATATCTTCTAACATATCTGCTTCGGGGTCATTGACCTTTGTAATTTTTGCACGGTCAAACCATACATAGCAAGCACTTTCCGGGGCATCACATTCACCGCTTTTATAAGCATCGTACAAGTCTTTTGCCGTTTCGTATCCCAGACTTTCATATTCGGTGCATACAAATAATTTCAAAACCGGAAGCCTGCTGTAGCTGCTGTTGTAGGAATAATCTGCCCATACAATACTGTCAGCACAATTCTGTTCAAGAATTGAAAGGAAGACAAAATATGTCTGTTTTTCCTTTTTCAATTCAGACGATGTTTTGGTATTTACGATTACGGCTTTCCCATTTTCAGAAGGATCCTCCGACACTATGGCAAGCTTTTGACGGTTTTTATATACCGTAGCATATTCAGACATGTCAGCAAGCTCAACGACATCTGATTCCGCCTTTATCTTTGCCGCCTCGGAATATAATTCTGTCAGCATTTTTACGGTATCACTTTTTTGGGGTGTTATGCTCTCACCATTAGACAAACAGATCAATTTCGTATCAGAAGACTGACTCTCAGACTCAGATACATTGTTTTTGGATAAATGCAAAACCGTTGCAGAAAAAGCTACTGCCGAAACCACAAATAAACCAACAACAATAATCAACTTCTTTTTCAAGCGTTTTACCCCCTCTAAGCTTTTCATATTTTTTTCTTTCACTTATATAGACAAGATTTTTTCAAAAAGTTATTCAAAAAAACAGAAATTTTTTTCATTTTTCTGCATTATTTACAATTTGTTCATATTTTTGGGGTAAAAAGAGACGGCAACGAAAAGTGAACCGAGTAAGGAAGTATTTATATCGAGGTATTTATATCGAGCTGTTGGTTTTCGCCGTGCTCTTCTCTGTTTGCGGCAATATAAGACAAAATCACCCGAAAAAGAATAATAAAAATTCTTCTTCGGGTGGTTTGTTGCTTTATAGGAAATTGTACGGATCCTCACTCGCACCTTTGCACAGCTTCTGTAATTGAAAAATAACGATAGGCGAGTAGATGGCGGCGGGCACTGCCCGCTTTTTTGTAAGATTTCAAATTTTGCTGTATTTATCAGTCCTCTGCACAGCACTCAATATAATTTGAATAGATCAATTCCTCGGTATAGTAATCGCATTTCGTGCAGGTGACCACACTGTATGTTTCACTCAAACAACGGGGGGATGTTGCGCTCACCTTGTGAGTGACTCTGAATGCAGTTTCGGTCTGTTTGTCATGACCCGTGAGCCAGCACCAGCTGTATGTTGATGACTCCTCACCTTCGGTAACATCTACCGCATTGCCGCTTTTTGCCAGCCTGTCTGCGATCGCCTGCCGTGTTTCACCGTCAAGACTTGTATCAGCATCAAAGATGATGCTGACATCCCCATAGCTGTAGACATAGTCTCCGGTGTCCGTCATCTCCGATGCACTTACTGCACCGCCCATCGTCCCGCAACAGAGAATGATAGTCAAAACCATAACATAAGAAATTATTTTTTTCATTTTTTACTGTCCTTTCACATTTTCAAGAATATATATAAGCGACTCACGGTCGGGAGCACGGAAGGAATATCTGTGACCGTTGAAGGTACAAAAGGCATATTCCTCGGATTGTACGCTGACAAGCTCGTATGTAATACCGTTGAATACCATTATTTCACCGTCAAGATCATCAATAACCTCGGGGCATGGCTCATAGATATCAATTGAATATAATGCGGACGAAAACTGTATCCTGTACTCAAACATAGACTCATCATCAATCGAATAGATATTCTTTACCGTTACCCCTTCGGGCAATGCTGTCGGATACAGAATACCCAAATTCTCGCTTTTTTCCAATTCCTCGAAGCTTGAATACGTGGCAGTAATATTGCTATGAAAATAGGTTATATCATTTTCAGCGTCATACAACTGTCCGCCTCTCGGCAGCTTGGTCACTTCATATATCCAATTCCTGATCGACGGATCGGCTGCAACCGTCACAATACATCCTAAAACAAGCGCGATCGCTACTATCGCCGCAACAAGCAACCGTTTTCTTCGTATTTTATGCGACCTTACGGTTTTTTGAATACGCTGTCTGTGCCGCTCTGAGGTCTCGGCACTCTCCCCGCACCTCAAAAGCTCGGTATCTATTTTTTCCTTGAAGGCGTCAAGTATTGCCTGCCGAAACAGTAAAGCCTCTTGCGTATGCATCACTTTTCCTCCTTTTCGCTGAGATCTTCGAGCAATTTTTGTTTTCCTCTGTTGAGTCTCGTGTATACCGTAGCTGTGGATACTCCGAGCTGCTTTGCTATTTCTTTGACGCTCATGTCGCTGCAGTATCTGAACAGCATGACACCGCTGTATCTCTCGTCGAGCTCCTTTATCTTTTTGACCACGGTATCATACCGCTCTTTTATCATCAAGGCATTGATAAAATCATCGTCTCCCATCTCGCTGCACACTGACAGCGGGATGCTACTCTCCTTGTTGTTTTCTTCGATAATATTCTTTGCCTCGTTCACGACCACGGCATATAAATAAGTCCTCAAATGCTCTTGCGGCACACTGTCCTTTAGTGTATTTATATATTTTGTGATCTTTACAAATGCGTTTTGAACCGCATCCTCGGCATCTATGCCGTAGTTTTTCACCCCTGCTTTTTTTAAAAAGCTCCTTGCGATCAAGATCATATCATCATGAAAAGAATTGAATATATGTATTATATCCTCTTTTTTGCTCTCTTCGGTTATTGTCAATAGGTAGCTTAACATCTTTATCTCCGTAAAAATACTGATTAAGATCGAATAGAAAACTATCCTTTTGTTTTTTGTACTGTTTTAAATATAAGTGCTGATATTTTTCCCGTGGGATAACATGACCGTCTTTTGCAAACGAACTATTTATGCTTTTGCTGACGCATCCATATTTCCATGACAAGCGAATGCGGGAGCAGCTTTGTAAAAAAGACCTGTGCCTTTACACGAAAGCCGTGAATAGAGACAGCCTTTGCTTTATATGCGTCACGCAATGCGGTCCTTACCACGTCCTCCGACTCCCAAACAACATTGTAATAGGTGACTGCCTTTTCGTTTTTGGTTTTAGCCCTGTCAAAAAACTCCGTCCGCACCCATCCCGGACATACTGCGCACACCCCTATCCTTCTCCCTCTCAGCTCTCTTCCGAGCGCACGTGAGTATGAAAGCACGAAGGCTTTTGTTGCGCCGTACACACCGATATACGGCACGGGCTGAAATGCTGAGAGAGAATCAAGCTCTATTATATGCGAACCTTCCCTCATATACGGGAGTGTAAGCTCGGTAGTCATCACAAGCGCTTTGCAGTTGAGATCTATCATGCCCATTTTGTCAGCTATGTCTATATCGTCATATCTGCCGAATTTACCGTATCCCGAACAGCACACAAGCAAAGCGACATTAGGCTCCTGCTGCTTTAACATTTCTTTGTACGCAGCAAAAGAGTCCTCCTTTGTCAGGTCAAGCGGTATGGCACGCACGGGAATGCTGCACTCATCCGAGAGCGACTCGAGCCTGTCGATCCTCCGAGCTATCGCCCATATCTCGTCAAAGCTCTCATACTTTTCTATAAGGCGGACAAAATCCCGTCCCATTCCGGAGCTGGCTCCGGTCACAACAGCTATTTTTTTCATATGCTGACCTCGTAATTAAAATCACAGTTTTATGAAATTATATTCCTCACCTGAGTCCGCAAGCAGGTGTGCTTCTCTCGAATGACAGGTAAAGAGCACATACTGATGCACATCCTGCGAACGTCGGGACAGCAAAGCAATGAGATTTTTCGCTCTGCTGTCATCAAGGTGCGCCGTCACCTCGTCGAGGATGACGGGCAGAGCGCCTTCCTTTGAAATAACATCGGCAAGGGAAAGTCTCAGAGAAAGATAGGCAAGCTCCTGCGTACCCTTACTCATATAATCAATGTGTCTCTGCTCTCCGTCAGCCTTATAGGTAATAGCAAAAGAGTCATCAACGGCAAGCTCTGTATATTTTGAGCCCGTCAATATATCCATATATCCGCACGCACGGCGTGCAAGCATCGGAGCGATACTCCGACGCAGCTCTTGCGCCGCACTTTTGATGCTGTCTACCGCCAACACATACGCACTGTACTTTCGCTCGCAATCGGCAAGCTCCGTCTGCAATGCAGATATCCTCTCATGAAGCTGTGAGGGAGAGCTGACGGAGGCTTTCATCTCGGTGAGCTTTATCTCAAGCTCATGTATCTTTTCTGTCAGGAGCCTCGACTGATCCTTGTAAAACTTGATATTTGCCGACAGCTTTGCTCCGTCAAATGACAGCGGATCCTTCACTCCGCTCGCCTCAAGCTCAGCTCTTATCTTGTCGGCGTCTATGTTCTCCGTCTTTGAAAGCAGCCCCTCATAGTATGCACGCTTTGCGCTCTCCGCAGCCTCAAGCTCAGCCGCCTTGCGTGTTCTGCAAAGGAGCGTGTCGGTGATCTTTGGCATGGAAGAGACAAGCTCGGAGCAATCGTCGATATCCATATCGAGCAAAAATTCATGCAGACGCTGTTTCTCTCCCCGTACAAGCTCCTCACACTCGCTCGTCCTCTCGTCGACCTCACGGCTGTGAGCTTCAAGCTCATGCATACGCTCCTTTGATGCTGTATACAGCTCTATTGCCGCTCTGAGCGACTCAACATCATTGCAGTCGGCAAGTGCGCATATTTTTTTTGCTTTGCTTTGGTTTGACACCGACAAAAACAGAAAAGCTAAGCACAGCACCCCTAAAACGGATGCCGCAGCCATACATAGCACGAACAGACTCGGCACAAAAAACGAAGCCGCAGCAAATATAACTCCTGTCAAAAGCGACACAACCGTACCAAGCATAAAACGGCGTGCGGCGCAAAACCGAGTCTCCGCTCTGTCCGCAAGTGTGTGCTCGTCCCCGTCGCTCTCGACCGCATCCTTTATTTTAAGCGTGGAGCGCAGCTGTTCCTTTTCCAGCTCGACCCTTGCCCTCTCTGCCGTACACTCCGAAAGCTTGGCACAAAGGGTACTGATGCTCCTCTCATACGCACGCAGCTCATCCATCTCGTCATCGGTCGGGATATGCGCCTGCGCTCTGAATTCAAGCAGCTTCATCTCAGCGTCGACCTTTTCCTTCTCCGCACCCGACAAAGCCTCAAAGTCACGGAGCAGTTTTGCGTTTTCATGCGCCTTTTTGCGTATCTCAAGCGCCTCGTAGTTGGCAATATGCTCTCTGTTTGTCCGACTTCTCTCCTCTATCACCGCCTCGGTTGCTATTATCTGCTCGTTTGTTCCCATCTCCTGCATGAGCTTTGCGCTGAGAGCTGCGATCTCACCCTTTATATCGTGAATTCTTCCGACATTTCCGTGCTTGTGAGACAAAGGTATTCTTGCGTTTTCTATGCGTTCCACAGCCTTGTCGGCGCAGATACGCTCGTCTCCCGACAGCAAAATATTGGAAACCGCCTCGTTTATATCGTTGCCTCTTATGCCGTGCTCTGCCCCTTGGCGGAGATATGCGCTCGCCGAGAAAACATTTTCGTCAATTCCGAGCAGCAAAAGCCCCGGCTCGGTACCGTCGTATATGTCCTTTCCCGAGTCAAGATCAACTACCGACACCTTCGTGCGTGCGCTTTCTCTGACGGTACCGCTGACGGCTGTGTTTCTCGAAATGCGGTATCTTTTTCCGCCCGCTTTTACCGTCATACTGCCGCCTGCGTGAGAGTCATGGAAATTTATCGCACGTTTGCGCTCGGACAAATGCGGCTCGCTTGACTTTCCGCTGACGCCGTAGAGTATAAACTTTATAAAATCTGCGATACTGCTTTTGCCGCTTTCGTTTGAGCCTTCGATGAGGTTTATCCCGTCCGTAAGCTCCAAAGTGACATTTTTTTGTGCCGCATAGCTCTCTATTTCAATTTTTTCTATTATCATATGCTACCTCGTTATATCAGAACCGTCAAGTGCCGCAAAACCTACCCGCAGAGCCTCTGCCGCAAGCTTTCTTTCCTCCTCGTCCTCCGACTCAAGCTTTGGCTTTAAAACTCTGTAAAATGCCCCCCTCAAGGTCATATCGCTCTCAAACACGGAGCAGTCATACGTAGGCGAGGTGTTGTCTGTTATTTCAAGCGAGAAAAGTCCGAACATATCAGCGCAAAGTGTCTCCATGCCGAGGCACCCCACACCCGTTCTGCCGCACAGTATAAGTCTGAGCGACGTATATTCGCCGTATTTCTTCTCTTTTATAAGCTCCCTTATCCTGTCCTCTGCCTCATGAGTGAACATAACGCCCGTCAAGTCAAGCTGCTCTGTTTGATATGTGCGCTTTGAAAATCTGACAAAGCTTGCATTCACCGAATATGTACCGAGCACGCTTCTCTCGATATCCGCAATATAAGCGCCGCCCTCACCCGGCTCGTCAAAGCTGCGCCCCTCGGGACATCCGCAATAGCCGTACATATAGCCGTTTGAAAATCTCTGTATCCCCTCATGACGGTGTATATGCCCGAGCGCCGAGTATACAGCGCCGAACCTTTCTATATCGGCAATATTCACGGGAGCATACACAGAAGAGGCGCTCGTTATATCACAGTGGGCGCACAACAGCGGTATGTTGCCGTTTTGCTCGCACACCTTGTCCTTGAGCGGGTTTTGACACAAACGCTCCGAAACAAACGACCAGCCGTAAACATCGACCCCCAAATCGTCAAAGCTGAATCTTGATAGCTCTTGAGAGTCGAATATATATACGTTATCGGGGAACTTTTTGAGCTTGTACACCGATTTCGGCGTATAGGGATCATGATTTCCCGCAGATATCACAAATTTGCACTCGGGAGCTTTTGCGAATTCCTTGATAATAAGAGATACCGTCTCCTCCCCCGCAAAGCCCACGTCGAACAAGTCTCCGCTTATCAGTACGATATCCGCCTTTTGCGTCTTTGCGTAAAGCATCATCGACGTAAACACCCCTCTAAGCTCTCTGCGTCGGATAGCGCCCTTTTCACTTCCGAGCCGTGAAAAGGGAGAGTCAAGATGCACATCCCCTGTATGAAGTATCCTTATTTTAGATTTTCTTTCCATAGGTCCTCCGATAACGATCTCAGCTTGTACTTAAATCGCAGTATTGTTTTTATTGTAACATAGGAATTATCATTTTTCAATCGCATTTTATCTTTTCTGTATTTGACTTTATACTTATATGTATGTTATACTTTTATAAAAGTAGTTTTCCAAGGAGTAAACGATGTCGGAAAAGTTAAACGAGCTTGAAACTTTATGCCGTGAATGCAAGGCGTGTGAACTGTACCGTACACGCAAAAGCTGTGTGTTCGGCACGGGAAATGAAAGCGCATGTCTGATGTTTGTGGGAGAGGCGCCGGGCGAAGCCGAGGACGAGAGCGGTATACCGTTTGTCGGAGCGGCGGGAAAGCTGCTCGACAGGTATCTGTACGCAGTAGACATCCCGCGTGATCAGGTGTATATAGCAAATATTCTCAAATGCCGTCCTCCTCACAACAGAGATCCTCTGCCCGAAGAGCAGGATGTGTGTATAAAGCATCTCAGAGCGCAGGTAAAGATCATCCGACCGAGGATCATCGTTTGTCTCGGAAGGATCGCCGCTATGCGTCTCATCTCTCCGGATCTTAGGATAACTCGTGACCACGGTAAATGGACGGAGCGTGCAGGTGTCAGCCTGTGCGCCGTGTATCATCCTGCGGCATTACTGCGTGACCCTTCCAAAAAAGCGGATATGCTCGACGATATGAAAAGCATAAAGAAAAAGCTCGACGAGTTGTCGAACGCTTAAAATTGCAGCAGAGACGCAGCCAATAGTTCTGAAACGGCACAATATCAGCTGAGCAGAGGGTAAAAGCTTTTTTAAAAAGGAGCTTTTTCCCCTGCTCTTTTTTGCGATGTATCCGTTCTTGTCTTTTTTGCTTTTTTCAACGCTTTTTTACAATATATTATACTTGCAATTTCTATGCGGCTGTGTTATACTTATTTTCAGCGAAAAAGTACGGAGGTATATGGCGTGGCAGACAAAAAAAGCACAAAAACAATAGCATCGCACAGACAGGCACGTCATGAGTATTTCGTGCTTGAAAGCTTCGAGGCGGGGATATCCCTTGCGGGCACCGAGGTTAAAAGTCTGCGTGAGGGAAGAGTCAATCTCAAGGATTCCTACTGCTCGATAAAGGACGGCGAGCTGTATGTATACAATATGCATATCAGCCCGTATGAAAAGGGTAATATTTTCAACCGAGATCCCCTGCGTCCCAAAAAGTTGCTCATGCACAAAAAAGAGATAATGCGGCTCGTAGGACAGGTATCGCAAAAGGGGCTTGCACTCATTCCGCTCTCGCTGTATTTCAAAGGGCCGAGAGTAAAGATGGAGCTTGGACTTTGCAAGGGTAAAAAGCTCTATGACAAGCGTGAGACCGACGCAAAGAGGCAGGCGGCACGAGATATCGACCGTGCAATGAAAGACAGATAAAGCCGAAGTAAAAGCATATCTCCCATGTAACTTTCGCTTTATAGGCAATATGGGGCTGCAATGGTTTCGACGGGGAGACGGAGATAGGATAAGCGGGTAGAAGTGGCGAGACTTCTTTAAAAATCGCAATTTTAAATATAAACGCTAACGATAACGTAGCACTGGCAGCGTAAGCTGCTGACGCTGCCTATGGGCAGCCCGTCGCACGGTCGAGGACCACGGCTTCCGTCCGGCGTCATTTAGTGGTAAATGTGCACCGCCCTTTAGCTTTTGAAGCGGTCATACAGAAAAAAGCTCCCGAGCAATAGAGCCTGCCGATTGGCGCTGTTGCGAGGCAGAATCAAAAAATCTGCTGCACCCGGAGAAAGTCCTATCAATGTCTTTTCGGACAGGGGTTCGATTCCCCTCAGCTCCACCAATAGAAAAGGACACCGCAAGGTGTCTTTTTCTATTGGTATCGGACAGCGAAGATAGGGAAATCGAACGGGACGGTAGTGAATGACAGTCCGGGGGACTGTCAGAGCCGTCCCCGACCGAAGGGCGTCGAGCCCTGAGGCTGAGAAAAAGCGAGCAAAACACCGACGCTTCACCTATTGACAAATTAACAATTTATGCTATAATTATTGTGAAGTTATGATTGTGATTTTCCACAATTTATTCTGCAAGTTTTCTTGAAAGGGCTACGACAATGGCAGTAAACACTTGTGTGATTTATACAAACTGCATTCATATGCGCTGTATGGAACTCAAGCTCGGGAAACTGTCATATTCCTATTGTTGCACCCAAATTGAGCATGGCATTTTGAATAATTGTATAATATTAAGTTAATAATTGTGCAAGTCAAAAAATTGACTTGCATTTTTTATTTATAAGGAGAAAGCTATGAAAGTATTAGTTACGGGCGGAACAACATTTGTAAGCAGATATACTGCGGAGTTTTTTGAAAAGCAAGGGCATGACGTATTTGTTTTAAACAGAGGAACAAAGCAACAGTCAAATAGAGTTCATTTGATTAAAGCGGATCGTCACTACCTCGGTGATGCGCTTCGCTTGCACAAGTTTGATGCAGTGATAGACGTTACCGCCTATACAGGAAAGGACGTTTCTGATTTACTCGACGGGCTTGGGGGCTTTGGAAAATATATTCTGATAAGTTCGAGCGCAGTTTATCCTGAAACATTAACGCAACCGTTTAATGAAGATCAGCCTTGCGGTCTTAACATTCACTGGGGCGCATACGGAACAAACAAAATTGAGGCGGAACAAACCTTGTTACAGAGGGTTCCCGATGCGTATATAATCCGACCGCCGTATCTCTACGGTCCGATGAACAACCTTTACCGCGAAGCGTATATTTTTGACTGTGCCGAAAAGGAAATGCCGGTTTATATTCCCGAAAACGCAGATATGCAGTTACATTTTTATCATGTACAAGACCTTTGTATGTTTATAAGTGAATTGATCAATAAGACACCTGCGAAGCATATCTTTAACGTCGGTAATTGCCAAACACTAAGTATTCGTGATTGGGTAACTAAGTGTTATAACGTACTTTGCAAAACTCCCGAATTTGTTACGGTAAGCTCCGACATACCCGCAAGAACATATTTCCCTTTCCGCGATTACGAATACATATTAGACGTTACAAAACAAAATGCAATTCTTAAACCCGTAATTACGCTTGAAGAGGGATTAAAAGAAAGCTATCTGTGGTATAAAGAACATAGCGCGGACGTATTGAAAAAAGACTATTTTTCCGTTATAGCGAAAAAGATCGATATAAAATAAATCAATATAAAAAACTTCACAATGGAATATGGCGTTAGCTTCACTCAGAAAACGTCTCTGCGGATTCGTTTTTGCCCATGACCTTTCGTTATTCTCCAAAAAACAAAGTGGCTCCTTATAGAGTATACGCAACCCCGACAGCTCAAAAATCTGTCGGGGTTCGTTTTGTGTGTAATAAGTTTAAGCTTTCGGGCGTGGTTTATTGGGCAACGGCTTTCCTGTTTCATCTCTGTTTATGGGAGTTGCCTTAAGTTGAAAGCAAATGCTTCTGCAAGGGCAATGAAAATCCATTTCATATTTTTCTTTCAATCCTCTATATATAAAATCCCCACCGCAACGAACAACTTCACACCAGGTGAACAATTCCGCCATTACTTGCGGACACATTCCTTCAGGGCATTCATAAAAAAAGGTAAATTTATCGCCTTTTTCTATGCCAAGTCTGCAATTTGCTGCTTTTACATCTATAGCAGTTAATTCAAATTTCCAATCCTGAACAACCCATTTTTGCTAATATGTTTCTTCATATATAAATAATTTTTGCTTTTATTGTAAGTTTCGCATTTGTGATACAAACGCATCGAGTAAAGCCCATACCCCAAAAGCTGCAGGTTTTCAAAGGCTCCCTCCGGGAGGGAGGCTTTCACGACGGCATCAATATACTCACAGATACCCCCGAAAATTTGTGTTGATTTGTTGGTTTATAAATCGTATGATTTTCAGATCATATCCTTCAAGGACTTCCGTGCGAAATTCGTCCCTTTATCTGCCTTCTTTTGTATAATGCTGTTAACCATCAATTTCTATGATCAATTTTGCCTTTTGGCAATAAAAATCCGCAATAAAATCATCTATTGCCTTTTGGCGTTGAAATCTTATTTCGTATTTTGATAAGAAATCGTACCACAGATGATTCTCTTCATGCGTTGCATTTTTGCGAAGATTTTTGGCAAGAGTAATATTCTTTTCGTTATAATCAAGTGACATATTTACTCCTCCAAAGTGTTATTGTGCCTATTATAACACAAAATCGGCAGAGAAAATAATATCTCTGCCAAAGTTTATAAACGTCCTTATGAGAAAGAGCATAAGGTGCTTCTTTCCCTTTTTGACGCTTTTTATGCTAATTTTTATGCAATTATTGACACTTGCACCTGTTTATGCTAAAATATATGCAACAATCTTTAATAAGACGGAGAGGTGCCGGCATGAAAAGACACCAAAGAAATCTCAACCGCAGAAAAAAAGTACAGGAGCTGCTGTACGAAATATCATTTTATCTTGAGCTCGTTGCGGCGCTGATAGTTATCATTCTGATAATCGCGCAAACCGCAGGGCTTGTTATGAATATGGTATCAAATTCAAGCATGCTCACGCATTCGGACGAATTTACGTCATTTCTCGGAAAGTGTCTGAACATAGTCATTGGAATTGAGTTTTTAAAAATGCTCTGCCGCCACAATATGGACGCAGTTATCGAGGTATTGCTCTTCACTCTCGCAAGACACCTGATAGTAAAGCAATTTGAAATACTTGAAGGTCTTATTTGCGTAGTTGCGATATCGCTTTTGTTCGTGGTTCGAAGATTTCTGTTCGTTGCTCACATAGACAATGTGTACGATGAATTCAAAAAGGACAAGGAAGAAGCAAACGAGAGCCCCGACGGAGAAAAGCTCGAAGAATATGTGTAAAGCTCACTCGTGCACCAAGAGCTAATAACACATTTTTATATATAAAAGTACCCCATCACCTACCCCGCAGTATGCGGGGTAGGTGATGGGGTTTTGTTTGAGCGAGGTATGGAGATCAGCTATGACTCTCTTTATTTAATTTTTAAATTGCGTCAGCTCAGTCCGTAACATAATTTACAAACTGTATCTCGGTAATACCGGTGCCTTCCATTGACTCTTCTGCAGCGGTGAAGCTGATTTCAAGCTTGCTGATAAGCGTCCCCTCGGGGAGCTTTGAAAATACAGCGACAGCCGGAGAGCCTTTAATCGACGAGAATTTCACATCCTCGATCCTATACGTGCCGTTTATCGTTACATCCATCGTATTCGGCTCTGTAAAGCTCGAATATGATGAATACACCCACATCGTATCTATTCTCTGCGGAGTATCAAAGCTGACGGTAAGCGTATCTCCATCCTTAAATTCTACCACTCCTATCAGGCTGTGAGATATATTTCCGTCGCAAAGAACGCTAAGCTCCTGTTCTTTTTCCATCTCGGCACTCAGCTCAAATTCTCCGTCGTATTTCTGCGTACCGTTTATACCGTCAGGCAAGGGCATCTTTGTATTTGTCGGTCCGTTTACATAAGGCGTACCGTCCTCCTCGAACATGAGCTGATCTATATAAAGCGACCTGCCCCCGTCGGTGTTCGGAGGTACCGTATGTGAGTGGTAGGTGAGATATATCTCATCCCCGATATACAAAAGATTGCAATGTCCCGAGCCTGTAATGGTTTCGCCGTTTCCGTAAAGTATACGGCTGTCCTCGGGCTTTTCATAAAGTCCGAGCACCGTGTCAGAGACGGCATACCCTACAGAATAATGCTCGCTTTGGTAGTAGTTTGCGCTGTAGAGAAGATAGTACCTGCCGTCACGCTTAAATACCACCGGTCCTTCATTCCAGAGCGTATTTCCGCTCTTGAGCTCCCACTTATAGGTAGGTGTGGCGCAAAGAACGGGCTCACCGATAAGAGTCATCAGGTCGTTGCTGACCTCAATACCGTATGACTGGCTGACACGCTTACCGTCGATCTTGTTTGTAGAACAGTCCTTTGAATAAAACAGATACGTTCTTCCGTCGTCATCCTCAAAAAAGCTCACATCAATTACGCTGTAGTCGGGAGCAAGCAGAGGTTTGTCTTGAAGCGGCTTGAATTTTCCGTTCGGCGTGTCACACACAGCAATATCGACATGGAAAATATCGTCCTTATCCTTTGCACAGTAGAAAAGATAAAATTTGCCGTTGTATTCATGCACCTCCGGCGCCCACAGATACTTGACCGCCCATGTCGTGTCTGTTACCGAAAAGATAGGCTCGCTTTGGCTCGTCCATGAAAGCAAATTCTTGGAAGTTCTTACAGACAGCGTTTTATTGCCCGTGCTGTAAAGATAATATGTACCGTCATGCTCAATTATCATAGGGTCGGCGGCACTGTCCGTAAGCGGATTTTGATAAAACATACCCGGGCGGAGCATGCTGTTTTTTACTTCTGTGAGTGTTGTTTCGGTGCCCGTGTCCGCAGTTGTGTCGCTGCCGCTTTGCTCAGAGCCGCCCGTGCCGCATCCCGAAAGCGCCATTAGGCAAAAGAGCATCGCCATGAGTCCTGCCAATGTTTTTGTGCATTGATGTTTCATACGTACACCTCGCATTTTATATTTAATTTAGCATTAGCTTGATAAAAAGTCCGCCCTGTACCGTGCGATGACGGAAATGCAACATATTCGTGGTATCACAGTAGAACCAGTCGGGCATCGGAGACCATGTACGCATGGTGTTGTACGCACGCCAGAGAGACGAGACAAGAAGCTTGAAGTCTTCATTGCTGTCGCTGAGCGAAGCTGCCCAGACCAGCCAATCGGACTTGGTATATTTTTCTCTTGAGTCGAGCGGAACACCGTACGGGAGCATTTCCTTTTTATAACGGGCGATCTCCCCGTCATAAAAGCTCTTCGGGAACAGCTCCGTACCCCATATCTTATCCCAAACGGAGTTATACTTGAGAGAGAAGGTATCGGGCTTATCATAAGTCAAGCGGAAGCTTCCGTCAGGGTTTGCGGCACGCTCGATAAGCGAGTCGGCGTATTCCTTCGCCTTTGCCATCATTTCCTTTGCCTCCTCGTCCCTCGAAAGCATGGAAAGTATCCTGCTGTAGCCTGCAATTCCCATGATCGCCTTTATCGAAAGATTTACGTTATGAGCAAGTCTGCCCGCAAAATCATCCGTGCAAAGCTGATCCTCCGGATCATATCCGTATTTTATTAGATATTCGTTCCATTGCTTTATCGTTTCAAGATACGGCTCTACAAATGAGGTGTTGCCGTCAGCGTCGCAAATAGCGGCGAAGAGGATGATCATATTTCCGCATTCCTCGACAGGCATCTGTCCCTCTCTTTTGTTTGCGCAATAAACCTGACCGTTAAGCAGAGGATACTGTCCTACGTCGTGCGGTGCAAAGTCATATATCCAGGCATCGCTCGCAGCATAGTGCATGACGGGGCGCAGCATTCCCTTGAGCAGCTCCGTATTATAAAGCAAAAACATCGGCGCTGACGGATATGTTACGTCGACCGTAGCTGCACAGCCGTTTGAATGGCACTCCTTTGATATATACAGATTGTTGCCCTCTTTGTCAACGACAAGCTTGTGCGCCGCCATTACCTGACGGTAAGCAAGAAGCAAAAGCTCCGCATACTCCTCTGAGCCTTTGGCTATAGCATCTGCCTTTATTTTATCAGAAAATGTGTTGCATTTCAACAGAAGCTCATCGTACTCCGCAACAGCCTCAGCGATAGCCTCCTCGATAGTCTTGCCGTCCTTTTTCCAATACGCCTTGAGATTTTCTCCGAAGTATACTATACTCTCGATATCGTCATAGGCAAACACGAAAAGTGCATCGTTGTCAAGCTGCTTTTGTGCATAGACGGCATACATATCGAAAAACACCTCGTTGTCAACTTCACCCTCGCCCTCGACGCCGAGATAAAAATATCCCCAGTCGATGCGTATATCGTCGCCGCTTCTCCAAAGCACCTTTTGGTCGCCTTTACCCATTTTTACAGCGGTAACTCCGGGAATGTCGACCTTGCGGCTGTAGGCTCTGCCCTCTCCTTTTTTGTTGAGGACAAGCTCCTCGCTGCAGGAAAACTTGACCTTGACAGTATGCTCGGCACCGTCAATACTCTCGTACATGACCTTACAATATGCAACGGGACGGGACGCATAGTACAGCTGATCTGCGAGCATCGGAGAGGTAAAACGGACGGTGAGCTTTATTTGTTTGTTTGTATATACGACAGTTGTGGAAAAAGCATCTATGTCGGTGCTCTCGACCGTCATGCTCGCAACAGACGAGCCTCTTGCTTTTTCTCCCAAAAAATGATATTCGGCACCGTCAACGAAAACTCTGCCGATGATGTGATTGGGCTTTCCGGTCCAATGTATGGTGCGTTTTAAGACGGAGTCCTCTGTCCATATCGAAAAGTAAGGGTCAATATTAATAATAGGGGTTGCGGGCGGGCGCATTTTCATATGCTTTATCCTCCTTGAAATTTTATTCTATTTGTATTATAATTGAATTATCAGATTTTTACATAGTAATTTCAAGTAAGAAAGTGAGGAAAACAATTTGTATGAGGACATGAAGGCATTTCCGTTTTGTGTCGGCGGCTTCCCCTTACATATTCCTTTATCGGGGGTTTCGTTTTGCGATTCAAGCTATCACATCAGAAGAACAAACTCTGGTGTTTCGGTCATTGAATACATCATCGACGGTGCGGGCTACGTTGACTTCAACGGAGAGGTGCACCATGTATGCAAGGACACGATATACTTTCTGCCGCAAGGCACAGACCAATACTATTATGCCGACAAGGACGACCCCTTTACCAAGATATTTCTTAACATAAAAGGCACTCTATGCGAACAGCTCACATCGGCATACGGGCTGACAGACAAGCACTTTTTTGCGGGAGGCGGGCTGAAAAAGGTATTTGAAAAGATCCCCTCCATCATCCATTCGTCAATGAAGGACGACGAGATACAGTCTGCTCTGCAGGGTGTTTTTGTCGAGATATTGTCCTCCCTTTACCGTGCGCAAGCGGATGCAAAGCACAGCGAGGAAGCGCTGATTCTAAAGGGGTATCTCGACAAAAACACGGATCGGATAGTCAGCGGTGAGGAGCTGTCAAAGGTCATATTCCGCTCTCCCGATTACTGTCTCAAGCTCTTTGGGCGTGAGTTCGGCACAACGCCGTATGCCTATCAGATAAAAAGCAAAATGCTCATAGCAAAGTCACTGCTCACCGACACGGAGATGTCTGTAGGGGAGATAGCCGAGTCGCTCGGGTACAGCGATTTTCACTATTTTTCAAATCTTTTCAAGACAAAATGCGGCTGCCGCCCAACGACCTATCGCAAGGGAAAGCGCTGAGTACGGTCGTATCACACGGACGATGCTTTTTCGCAATTATCTACAAAATTCACAAAACAAGCTTCCGTTTTATGCATATATATTGACTTTTTAACCATAAAATGATAAAATAGACGATAAGATCTATTTGTCAAAAGCAAAAGCTATGACTATTGTACATTCGCTTTAAAGGAATGCGCACGAATACGCGCCTGACACGGCACTTATTAAAATACCCCCGACCTGCCCGAGACGAGAAAGCTTACCCGACACAAATATAAGCTTGCCGAAACGGCGGCGAGGGGCTGGCAGCTTTACAAAACAAAGCATAAGGAGATCGACTGATGAAAAAACTGATGATAGGAAACCGTGCGGTAGCAGAAGGACTGCATGACGGAGGACTCGGTGTTGTATCCAGCTACCCCGGCACCCCCTCCACGGAAATTACCGAATTTTTGTCTGAATTTGATGATATACACTCCGAGTGGGCTCCGAACGAAAAGGTTGCCTGCGAGGTAGCATTCGGCGCAAGCCTTGCGGGAGCACGCTCCGCCTGCGCTATGAAGCACGTCGGACTAAACGTAGCGGCTGACCCGCTCTTTACCCTCTCATACACAGGTGTCAGCGGCGGTCTTGTAATATGCGTAGCGGACGACCCCGCAATGCATTCCTCGCAAAACGAGCAGGATTCCCGCCATTATGCGATAGCGGCAAAGGTGCCGATGCTCGAGCCTTCCGACTCGGCTGAGGCGTACTCTTTTGCAAAATCGGCATTTGAGCTTTCCGAAAAATACGACACTCCCGTGCTTTTGCGTATGTGCACACGCATCGCTCACAGCCAGTCTGTCGTTGAGACGGAAGAGCGCATACCCGCAACCTTGCGTGAATACAAAAAAGACCCTGCAAAATACATAATGATGCCAAGCAACGCTATAAAGCGCCATCCGATAGTCGAGGCACGCACAGCGGCATTGACCGAACTTGCGGAGAAATGTGAATATAACTCGGTCGAATACAACTCCGACGAGATAGGCATTATCACCTCGGGCTGTTCATATTTATATGTAAAAGAGGCACTCGGAGAGAGTGTGAGCATTCTCAAGATAGGCATGCCAAATCCCCTGCCGGTCAAGCTTATACGAGATTTTGCCTCCAAGGTAAAGAAGCTCTACGTTATAGAGGAGCTTGACCCGATCATCGAAAATCACGTCCGCTCTCTCGGCATTGACGTCACGGGCAAGGAGCTTTTCTCCGCACTCGGTGAATTTTCACAGCAGACTGTCGCCGCAGCCTTCGGTGCTGAGCCGAAAGAATATGTAACGGCTGAGTCTCAGATACCGAACCGTCCGCCTATGATGTGCGCAGGCTGTCCCCACCGAGGAATGTTCTACACTCTCTCGAAAAACAAGATAACCGTCCTTGGCGATATCGGCTGCTACACGCTCGGTGCCGTAGCTCCCCTCAACGCTCTTGACTCGACCTTGTGCATGGGCGCATCCGTATCGGGGCTTCACGGCTTTAATGCGGCACGCAGAGGAGAGAGTGAGGGAAGATCAGTTGCCGTTATCGGTGACTCGACCTTTATGCATTCGGGTATGACGGGACTTGTGAATGTAGCATACAATCAAACAAACTCGACCGTCATTATCCTCGACAACTCTATCACGGGTATGACGGGCCATCAGCAAAACCCCACCACGGGATATGACATCAAGGGCGACCCCGCAGCAAAGATAGACCTCGAGGCTCTTTGCCATGCTCTCGGTATCAACCGTGTGCGTGTGGTAGACCCGTATGATCTCAAGGCGTGCGAGACCGCCGTAAAGGAGGAGCTGGCGGCAGAGGAACCGTCGGTCATCATCTCCCGCCGTCCGTGCGTTCTTCTCAAAAGCGTAAAGCACAACGCACCCCTCGCAGTAGACGCAGACAAGTGCAGATCCTGCAAGCGTTGTATGGGACTCGGATGCCCTGCGATAAGTCTCAAGGACGGCAAGGCAAAGATCGATAACACTCTGTGCGTAGGATGCGGCGTTTGCAAACAACTCTGCGCATTTGACGCTATTATATAAGGAGGATGCTCGCATGAAAACAACAAGTGTTATGATAGTAGGCGTGGGCGGTCAGGGAAGCCTGCTCGCTTCAAAGCTGCTCGGTCGGCTGCTCACAGACGAAGGACATGACGTAAAGGTAAGCGAGGTGCACGGCATGAGCCAGCGAGGCGGCTCGGTCGTTACATATGTAAAATTCGGCGATAAGGTGTACTCGCCTATCATCGCAGACGGCGAGGCTGACATCATCATCTCTTTTGAAAAGCTAGAAGCGGCACGCTACGCAAGATATCTCAAAAAAGACGGCAAGATAGTCGTAAACACTCAGCAGATAGACCCAATGCCCGTTATTATAGGTGCGGCAAAGTACCCCGAGGGTGTGCTTGACGAGCTGACGGCTAAAGGAGTCTCGGTCGAGGCACTTGACGCTTTGTCTCTTGCTGAGCAGGCAGGTTCTTCAAAGGCGGTAAACATCGTACTCATGGGCAAAGCTGCAAAGCACTTTGATATTCCGTATGAAAAATGGATAAGCGCCATAGAAAACACCGTTGCACCAAAGTTTGTCGAAATGAATAAAAAGGCTTTTGATCTCGGATATCACGCATAACGGCGAAGCTGCGGCTTTCCCCTGTAAAAACGAGATATTATAATTAAAATGGAAGGTAATAAAAGCAATGGAACAGCGTTACTATCAAAAAGAAATCGAAACCATGCCCGTAGAGGAGCTAAAAAAGCTCCAATCCGAAAAACTTGTAAAACAAGTAAAGCACGTGTATGGAAATGTACCGTACTACCGTGCGCTTATGGACGAAAAAGGAGTAAGGCCCGAAGACATACACGGAATAGAGGATCTTCATTTGCTGCCCTTTATCACAAAAGCAGACCTGCGTGATGCATACCCTTACGGACTTTTGGCAGTACCGCTCAAGGACTGCGTACGTATTCAGTCCACGTCAGGCACAACAGGCCGCCGTGTGGTTGCTTTCTATACTCAAAAGGATGTTGACCTGTGGGAGGACTGCTGTGCACGTGCGATAGTTGCGGCAGGCGGAACGAACGAGGATGTTTGTCAGGTCGCATACGGCTACGGACTCTTTACGGGAGGACCGGGACTTAACGGAGGCTCTCACAAGGTAGGATGCCTTACTCTGCCGATGTCGTCGGGAAACACGGAGCGTCAGATACAGTTTATGACTGACCTTAGCGCAACCATACTCTGCTGTACTCCTTCCTATGCCGCTTATATCGGAGAGTCTCTTGCGGAAAAAGGCTACAAGCCCGAGGACATACCGCTGAAAGCGGGCATTTTTGGTGCTGAGCCGTGGACTGAGGAGATGCGCCGCAGTATCGAGGCTACGCTCGGAATAAAAGCTTACGATATTTACGGACTCACAGAGACTACCGGTCCCGGTGTATCCTTTGAATGTTCCGAGCAGACGGGTATGCACATAAACGAGGACCACTTCCTTGCTGAGATAATAGACCCCGACACGGGAGAGGTACTGCCGGAAGGAAGCAAGGGCGAGCTTGTATTTACCTCTCTTGACAAGGAGGCGTTTCCTCTGCTGCGTTACCGCACACGTGACATATGCGTTCTTACAAGAAAGCCGTGCAGCTGCGGAAGAACACATATAAAAATGTCAAAGCCCATGGGAAGAAGCGACGATATGCTCATCATCAGAGGCGTAAATGTTTTCCCCAGCCAAATAGAGACTGTACTGCTAAACGAAGGCTATGCGCCTAACTACCAGATAATAGTAGACCGCAAGAACAACACCGACACCTTTGATGTAAACGTAGAAATGAGCCCCGAGCAGTTCACCGATACGGTAAGCGGCGTAACAGCGCTCGAGAAGAAGCTCGCCGATGCAATGAAAACAATGCTCGGCATCAACCCAAGCGTTCATCTGGTAGCACCCAAGAGCCTTGCCCGCAGCGAAGGCAAGGCTGTCCGTGTAATCGACAAAAGAAAACTTATTTAAATGAATTATTCAAACGAAAAGGAGAAAGTATCATGGCAATAAAGCAGCTAACCGTTTTCGTAGAAAATAAACAGGGAGCACTCGTTGAAATAACCGATATGCTCGCAAAAAAGAATGTAAACATCAGAGCCTTGTCTATAGCGGACACGCAGGATTTCGGAATTTTGCGTCTGATAGTCAACGACAATGACACCGCTCTTGCCGTTTTGACCGAGCATGGCTACCTTATCAAGACCACCGATGTCGTCGGTGTGAAGATAGGCGACGAGCCGGGAAAGCTGTCAAAGGCGCTGGAGGTGCTTGACAGTGCAAGCATCAACATGGAGTACCTTTATGCGTTTATGGCACGAACACAAAAGCACGCATATGTAGTTGTCCGTGTGGCAGACAATGACGCTGCCGAGGCATCGCTTACTGCGGCAGGCTTTCATATGATAACAGACGCAGACATATGCAAGCTCTGAAAAACGGCAAAGCGGTGTAACAGACCCGAGGTGCCGACAGTATAGACAATGCACAATCTTCCCAAAAAAGCATCTGACGAGGGTGGTAATACACCCATCGGCGGGTGCTTTTTTACCGTAACGGCGCATTATCATTCGTGCCGTTTGGTGCTTTTTCGTTAATTTCGCAAATATTTAATATTTAACATAGTTTTAACCTTAATACGGTTTTGTATTTAACTTTCATACTATAAAATCCAACGTGTGTAAACTGCAACTGAATTTTTATTACATATGAGAAAAATCGAGGTAAAACAACATGGGACTATTTGAAATACTGAACCTTATCGGCGGATTGTCACTTTTCCTTTTCGGTATGAACTTGATGGGACAGGCACTTGAAAAAAGAGCGGGAAACAAGCTAAAAAACATTCTCAGCTCTATGACCTCAACACCCATAAAGGGCTTTTTCCTCGGACTTGCCGTCACGGCAGTAATACAGTCCTCCTCCGCTACGACGGTCATGGTCGTCGGCTTTGTAAACTCGGGATTGATGACGCTAAAGCAATCTGTCGGCATCATCATGGGCTCAAACATCGGAACTACTGTGACCGCATGGATACTTTCTCTTTCCGGTATTGACGGAGATGCTCTCTGGGTACAGCTGCTAAAGCCTACATCATTTACTCCTATACTTGCACTCATAGGTATCATATTCTATATGTTCCAGAAAAACCCGAAGAGAAAAGACACCGGCATGATCATGCTCGGATTTGCCGTTTTGATGTTCGGTATGGACGCTATGTCGGGTGCGGTATCGGGACTTAAGGACAACCCCGAATTTGCAAGTATTCTCACTCTTTTCTCAAATCCCATCCTCGGAGTTCTGGCAGGTGCGGTAGTAACGGCTATCGTCCAATCCTCCTCTGCCTCTGTAGGTATCCTTCAGGCTCTCTCTACCACAGGTCAGATAACCTTTAATGCGGCTATTCCGATAATCATGGGACAGAACATCGGTACTTGTGTCAGTGCGGTTATCTCCTCTGTCGGCGCATCTAAAAACGCAAAGAGGACCGCTATGGTGCACCTGCTGTTTAACATCGTAGCAACGCTTGTGCTCCTTCCTATATACTGTATCGTAACATCGCTTGTCAGGTTTGACACTCTTTACGGCTCTGCAAACGAGCTTGGAATTGCTGTAGCTCACTCGACCTTCAACGTGCTCGCAGTCATTATCCTCATGCCATGCTCCTCTCTCCTTGTAAATCTTGCGTGCAAGCTCATAAAGGAAGACAACAAAAACGAGGTACAGCTGCTCGACGAGCGACTTCTCGCTACCCCCTCGGTTGCGGTTGAAAGATGCAAGACGGTTGCAAAGACAATGGCTGACGTTTCCGTCAAGTCCTTTAAGGAGGCGCTGACACTCATTGATAAATACGATGCGGCTCTGTCGCAGAAGATCAGCGAGGATGAGGACAGCGTAGATATGTATGAGGACAAGCTGGGCTCATATTTGGTAAAGATATCCTCAAAGGAAATAAGCAGCGAGGACAGCAACAATGTAAATACCCTGCTCCATCTTATCGGTGACTTCGAGAGAATAAGCGACCATGCAATGAACATTGCAGAGTCGGCTGAAGAGATACATGATAAGGACCTCGCCTTCTCACCTGATGCAAAGCGGGAGCTGTCGGTCGTTATCGGCGCAATAAATGAGATACTCGACCTATCCCTGCACGCCTTCTGCGAGGGAGATCTCAATGCCGCAGTTAAGGTAGAGCCGCTTGAGCAGGTGGTAGACGATCTGCGTGACAAGCTCAAGAAAAAGCACATTGCACGTCTGCAAAGAAACGAATGTACGATAGAGATGGGCTTTATTCTCAGCGATATACTCGCAAACCTCGAACGCATATCCGACCATTGCTCAAACATTGCAGGCTGCCTTATTGAAATGGCACATGAAGATCTTGATATACACGAATATCTGCGTAACGTCAAGGACGGAAACGATAAGGAATTCAAAGAGCTTTACGAATATTATCAAATCAAATACAGCCTGTAAAAAGCAAAGCTATACAGTCCCCTCAAACAGCCTTTCATCAAAGTTGAAAGGCTGTTTTTAGTTTTTATCCGCTGCTTTTTGCCTGCGACTTAACATAGATTTAACATAAATATGCTTTTAGATTTAACCTTGGTACTATATAATGTTAAATAATAATGGCTTTTTGCGCAAAAAAACGTGTTGTTGACAGAAAAATAACACAAATTTAATATTCGTGAGGTATTCAATGGGTATATTTGAAATTCTGAGTCTGATGGGTGGACTTGCCCTGTTTCTCTTTGGTATGAACATGATGGGGCAGGCACTCGAAAAAAGAGCCGGAAACAAGCTCAAAACTATCCTCGGCAACATGACATCAAACACCTTTAAAGGGTTTTTGCTCGGTTTGGGCGTTACGGCGATCATCCAATCCTCGTCCGCTACGACGGTCATGGTCGTCGGATTTGTAAACTCGGGGCTGATGACACTTCGTCAATCTATCGGCGTTATCATGGGCGCAAACCTCGGTACATCCGTCACATCATGGATACTTTCTCTTTCCGGTATTGACGGCGATGTGCTGTGGATACAGCTGTTAAAGCCGTCCTCCTTTACCCCTATACTTGCATTTATCGGTATTATATTCTATATGTTCCAGAAAAATCCGAAGAGAAGAGACACAGGACTTATTCTGCTCGGATTTGCCGTTTTGATGTTCGGTATGGAAGCAATGTCCGACTCTGTTGCGGGGCTCAAGGACAATCCCGAATTTACACGTATACTTACCCTATTCTCAAATCCCGTACTCGGAGTTATCGTCGGTACCGCTGTAACAGCGATCATCCAGTCTTCTTCCGCTTCCGTCGGTATTCTTCAGGCTCTCACCACAACGGGAAGCATCACATACAACACGGCTGTTCCGATCATCATGGGACAGAACATCGGTACCTGTGTCAGCGCTATGATATCGTCTATCGGTGCTTCGAAAAATGCGAGAAGGGCATCTGTCGTTCACCTTTCTTTTAACATAATCGCAACCCTTATCCTCTTGCCACTCTATTATATACTCGTAGCGATACTTCAGCCTGCAATAATCAACGTTGCCGCAACACCGTTCGGAATTGCGGTAGTACACACGGTATTTAAAATATTTGCACTTGCGATACTCATGCCCTGCTCGGGACTTCTCGAAAAGCTTGCCTGCAAGATAGTCAAGGATACGGGAAAGGGAGAGGTACAGCTTCTCGACGAGAGACTTCTCGCTACTCCCACGGTTGCTGTTGAAAGATGCAAGACCGTTGCAAAGACAATGGCTGAGCTATCCGTAACATCACTGAAAAAATCGCTCACTCTCATTGAAAATTACAATGAAAAAGATGCAGAGAAGATCCGCATAGATGAAAATGATGTAGATATGTACGAGGACAAGCTCGGCTCCTATCTTGTAAAAATATCGTCAAAGGAGCTTTCGGGTTCCGACAGCACAGAGGTCAGCAAGCTGCTGCATATAATCGGTGACTTTGAGAGAATAAGCGACCATGCACTCAATATCGTCGGCTCATCCGAGGAGATAAGCGACAAAGCTCTTTCCTTCTCGGGACAAGCCAAAAGCGAGCTTTCCGTTATGACGAAAGCCGTAGACGAGATACTAGACCTCTCGCTCCGTGCATTCTGCGATGAAGACCTCGATGCGGCTGTCAAGGTAGAGCCTCTTGAGCAGGTAGTAGATCATCTGCGTGACGAGCTCAAGAAAAAGCATATCTCAAGATTGCAGAAAAACGAATGTACGATCGAGATGGGCTTTGTTCTCAGCGACATACTGACAAGCCTTGAACGTATTTCCGATCATTGCTCGAACATAGCGGGCTGTCTTATCGAAATGTCACATGAAAACCTTGATATACACGGATATCTGCGCAACGTCAAGGGCGGAGATGACAAGGAATTCAAAGATTTTTACGAGTATTACAAGGTAAAATACAGTATATAAGACAAAAGCGGGCACTGCCCGCTTTCTTGCCCTATTCCGGTCGTGACTAATATCTCGCTCAAAGCATTGAAACCCTAGTGTTTTCAATGCTTTTCTTATCTTTTTGGCGTTTCGGTTTTTTTACATCTCCTTTTGTTATTGATTTTTTGTGCGCTTTGCGTTATCATATAAAAAAAGCATGAAAAAGGAGAGTGGGTCATGAGCAAGGCAAAGAAAACAGCTTTTCTCGGGATATGCGTGGCACTCTCGATGATGCTATCGTATATAGACTCGCAGATACCGCTTTTCCCGTCACTGCCGGGTATACGGCTTGGTCTTGCAAATACCGTTACCGTATTTTTCATCTACAAAATATCAGCTGCAAAAGCCGCATACGTCACATTTATCAGAGTCGCTCTGTGCGGTATCCTTTTTTACGGGAATGCCTATCACATTGCATACGGACTGTGCGGTGCCATGCTCAGTATTTTAGTAATGCTGCTTTTGAAAAGGACGGGTGCCTTTAGCATTACGGGTGTGAGCATTGCCGGAGGGGTAAGTCATAATATCGGGCAGATACTGTGCGCTGTGGCTATGACTATGACGCCGCAGATAATTCTGTACCTGCCGCCTCTTTTGATCTGCGGGTGTCTGTGCGGTGCGGGAATAGGTGCAGTATCGGCACTGCTAATCCGCCGTATTGAAAAAGGCAGGAGATAGAAGCGGGCATTGTGTCCCGCTCATCCTCTCGCCTGCCGTTGTTTTTCTGTTTCAGAAGAAATGCAAAACGGCAAGGAGTATCCGTGTTTCCTATGCTATAAAAATAAAACAGTCTATGCAAAAATGCGTTTGCATAGACTGTTTTATTCTTTTGCTTTTTCGCCTATATTAAAGAAGCTCTGCCCGCAATTCTTCTCCCGACTTGTTGATAAGGTATGCGGGAGCTATGTCAAATACTGTCTTGGCACCGATCTCGCCCTCGGAGGCAAGTCTGTACGCCGCTCTTGCATAAGCGATGATAACACTTGCGGTAAACTCGGGGTTTGAGTCAAGCTTGAGGCTGTACTCGATAACGTGACTGTTCTCCTTGTTGATGCCTGTTTTGCCGCTTCTGAGTACAAAGCCGCCGTGAGGAATTCCGCTGTGCTCTTTTGCAAATTCTTCCTCGCTGATAAAATGTACCGTCGTGTCATAATCCGCAAAGTAGTTCGGCATCGTCTTTATCTCACGCTCAATGCGCTCAAGATCAGCCCCCGCCTCTGCAACAACGAAGCACTCTCTTGTGTGCTTTTCTCTGGTTGTGAGAGTGGGATTTGAGCCGCTTCTTGCCGCATCAAGAGCACTCTTGACGGGTATAGTATACTGCTTTGCATTTTTGACGCCCTCTATTCTTCTGACAGCGTCTGAATGTCCCTGACTGACTCCCTTACCCCAGAAGGTATAGTCGCTGCCCTCGGGCAAAATTGCGTTTGATATCATTCTCATAAGAGAGAACATACCGGGGTCCCAGCCTACGGAGATAACTCCGATCTTTCCTCCCTCTTTTGCCGCACGGTCAACATTTGAAAAATGCTCGGGAATTTTGGCATGAGTATCAAAGCTGTCAACAATGTTAAAAAGCTTTGCATACTTTGGTGACTGCTCGGGCAGATCTGTCGCACTTCCGCCGCAAAGGATCATAACGTCTATTTTATCCTTCCATGCAGGCGCATCTTCAACGCTGCAGACCGAAACTCCCTCCGTTGCTATCTTCAGCGTCTCGGGGGCTCTGCGTGTAAACACACATACAAGCTCCATATCGTCATTCTGTCTTATCGCAGCCTCGATACCGCGCCCGAGGTTTCCGTATCCTAAAATTCCTATTCTTATGCTCATTTTCTTCTCCTGTATCAACTGCATAGGGGTGTGTAAATTTTCAAGCATAATTATACACCTATGTTTTTTTACTTTCAATATTTTTAAAAAAAATTTTTCTCAATTATAATGACTAACCGTATATTATGTGATAAAATAAAGAATAAAGTCAAAAACGGAGGTCAAGGTCATGCTTGTTATAGGAATAGCGGGAGGCTCGGGCAGCGGAAAAAGTGCCATTGCTCAAAAACTCAAGGAGCAGTTTGGTGACTCACTTACTCTCATATGCCACGACGACTATTACAGACCACAGGACAAGCTCTCACCCCAAGAGAGGCTGAAAATAAACTACGACCACCCAGATGCTTTTGACACGGAGCTTCTTTGCCGTCATCTCTCGCAGCTGCGAAAGGGTAAGGCAGTCGATGTTCCGATATACGACTACACCACCCATACGAGAAGCGGCAAAACGAAAAAAGCCTTCCCCTCCGATATAATCGTAGTAGAAGGTATACTTATCTTTGAAAACGAGAGTCTGCGCTCTGAATTCGACATAAAAATATTTGTTGACACGGATGCAGACATACGACTGGTCAGACGCATACGCAGAGATGTAAAAGAAAGAGGCAGGTCGCTTGATTCTGTCATAGAGCAATATCTATGCACGGTAAAGCCGATGCATGACAGCTTTGTCGAGCCGTCTAAGAAAAAAGCCGACATAATCATCCCCGAGGGTGCCTCCAACAGCGTTGCGCTCGAAATGCTGTTTTCAAGAATAAACAACACTTTGACAGGACAAGGTTAATGCTATGAACATTTTATCAAACACGACCAAAATAATTTTAGTGCGGCACGGTCAGAGCTTGGGCAATCTGACACGCTGCTTTGTCGGTCAGGGATATGCACCCTTGACAGAGCTCGGGCACAGGCAGGCGCAAGCCACCGCAGAATTCCTTGATAAGTACAAGATAGACGTAATATATTCAAGCGACCTTATACGCACTTATCAAACAGCCGAGCACACGGCAGAAAGGCAAAAGCTCGATATAATAAAGGACGAGGGACTGCGTGAGATATTCGCAGGCAAATGGGAAGGTATGCCGTACGATGAAATATCAAAGGTATACCCTGACATATACAACACATGGATGACAGACACGGGGAATGCGGCGCTTCCGGGCGGAGAGCAGGTAGCCGATATGCGTGACAGAGTAAACTCGTGCATTGATAAGATAGTAGAGCAAAACAGAGGCGGCACGGTAGCGGTATTTACTCACGCAACACCGATAAGAGTAATGCGCTCCGTCTGGCAGCACGAGCCTGTGACTCGGATAAATGCATACGGCTGGGTATCAAATGCCTCCGTCAGCGAGGTAGACTATCACAGAGACGGAAGTACCGATATTATAAAGTTTGGCTATGACGAGCATCTCACGGATATGCTCACTCTCCCAAACGGCATATAAGCTAAAACAGATAAAAGGCGTGATGCTCACCTGAGAGCATCACGCCTTTTATCCGCTTTATTTTCTACTGTTTTTTATCCGTGTCAGGCTCGGCTGTCGTTGTCACACCTTCGCCGCTGTCATCCTCACTGCTTTTATCTTCATTTGAAATGTCGTCTTCAAGCACGGGAATAAACGAGCTTGCTATCCTGCCCTTTCCTCTCTGCTTTACATATATAAATCCGATAAAACTGAAAATAACAGCTCCGACAAAGTTGACAAACAGGTCTTTCATAGTGTCTCTGATACCGACATCTATATAACCGTCAAAGCTGACAGATCCCCCCGATGTCGTTATCTCAGTCGAGATGATATCTGTTATTTTTATAACATTGTTTGCGTTCTCGGGGTCAAGTATGACTGTCGGCAGCTCATATATGAAGGTATCCTTTTGCATATCTATATGAAAAAGCCGGTCTGCGCCGAACTCGAAAAATTCCCACATTACACCGACCGTCATTGAAAAGCAAAATGCTACGAGCGCACAGAACACGGGAGACAGCTCAAAGCTGAACCTTTTGTGCCGATTAAATATATCGACAAGACAAAAGCCGAACGCCGCAAACATAAAGCCGTTGACGGTGTGAAGTATCGTATCCCAGAAGGGATACTTCATATAATAACAGCCTATCTCGCCGAGTATCTCCGCACAAAAAACGAAAATGTACGCAAGTATCTCAAGTGCTGTCGGAACATCAATATGAAACCTTTTTTCAATAACAGGCGGTATAAGAAACAGTATCAGAGTTAAAAAGCAGGTGAATACACTCTCCCACTGACCGAGAAATACGCTTCTTATCAAAACGGCGATAACCGCAAGGCGGAGCACCGTGTATACGACAAACGCCTTTTTGTCCCTTTTGATTTGATCTACGATCGAGCTTGTTTTTTTATTCTTTTTTGCTTTTTTATCCTTAATTGCTCCTGACATATTTTTTCTCCAAGTAAAAAATAACTATTTTCGCAAAGAATTATACACAAACAAGGGATTTTTTTCAATACGAGTTTAGACTGTGGGGACATTTTTATAAAAAAATTTACAAAATGTCATTATTTGTGTAATGTTTCTACACCCTGCGCTCAAAGTCTCTCCTATATATATTATGTAACCGGTATGCTCATCATACAAAAAAGCGGGCAGTGCACGCATCCATCCTCCCGCCTATTGTATCTTTGAATCTTCTTTAAGTCAGCAAAACGGCGGGTGAGGATCCGTGCATTTTCTATGCGGCAAAAAAGCTTCGGAGCCGCTCCGAAGCTTTTTTGTATATGTTGTTACGCATTTCCCTATATAAGCCGCCGAACGTCACGTCAAGCTCGGGGAGGTCTGCCATGCAAGGGTCTGCCGTGATGCTCCTCTCCGTGCATATCATGATGCTCTGTATCCGCAGTACCTGCGATATATCTCTCTGCCTGAACAGAGAAAAGCTCACAGTATTTACCGTTTTTCTGCATCAGCTCTGTGTGTGTGCCCGACTCGATAACACAACCGTTTTCAAGTACGACGATAAGGTCTGCGCCCGTAGCGGAGGACAGCCTGTGAGACACGAATATGCTCATCTTGTTTTCTCTGAGACGGTCGAACTGGTCAAAAACGTTTTTCTCTGCTATCGGGTCAAGTGCCGCTGTCGGCTCGTCAAGTATGAGCACGTCAGACTCCGCATAAAATGCTCTGGCTATACCGAGCTTTTGCCATTGACCGCCTGAGAGCTCTATGCCGTTTTTCTCAAATATACGCATAAGAGGAGTGTCAAAGCCGTCGGGCAGAGCATTGATATATTCGGTCGCATTTGCCTGCTCTGCCGCCGCCTTTATATCCGCATCACTGTATTCCTTGTGAATATCGCCGAAGGCTATATTTTCGCTGACGCTGACCGCATATCTGCCGTAGTCCTGAAACACTATTCCGAACATACTGTAAAGGTCCTTTACGGCGTAGTCACGCAGATCGTGTCCGTCGAGCAGTATGCATCCCTCTGTCGGGTCGTAAAGACGTGTCAACAGCTTGATAAGTGTGGTTTTTCCCGCACCGTTGAGCCCCACCAAAACGACCGTATCATCTCCCGAAAACTTCAGATTGATATTGTGAAGAACATCTCTGTCCGTCCCCGGATAGCGAAAGCTGACAGAGCAAAATTCTATCGTGTGCGCTTGTCCGTGGCAGACACGCAGCGGCTCCTTGATACGGGGTATCACTGTCTGTTTTTCCTTCATAAAGGACATTAGATTGTCGATAAACAGCGTACCCTCGTATATAGTCGCAGATGTCTTGATAAGCGTGCCGACACAGGTAGCGATAGAAAGAATGGCGCCCGTATACAAGGTATAGTCACCGATGAGCAGCTCTCCGACGTACACCTGCTTTGCTATCTCGAGATAAAAATACAGATTTGTCACAACGGTAAGTGCGCCGAACACTATCTGAAGCACGCTCTCATGCGCTATAAGCCTGCGCAATCCTGCGTAATACTCCTTAAACACCTCCATAAACCGACCGATAAACGTATCGGCAAGGTCGAGCATCCGCACCTCCTTTGCCATGTCCTTGTTTACAAGAACATCCGAATAGTAGTTCATCTGTCTGCGCTCCTTTGAGCGGGTGCGCATATATCTGAAATTTTTTCTTCTGTATATAAAGTTGGTCACAGCAGACGGTACGGATATTACTATTATCACGCCCACCGCATACGATAGCCCCGGAGCCGATGCAAGCACGAAAATATAGCTGACAAGCTCTATTGTCGTACTGATAATGGCAAACGTCTTTGTAAGAATGTTAAGCGGTCTTGCGCCCGCCTCTCTGTTCGCATTTTCAAGCTTTTCGTAAAAAAGCGGAATGTCAAACGATGCAAGGTCTATCTCACGGGCCTTTTCCATTATCTGCTGTTTTACCTGCTTTACTACAAGCTCTCCCGCAACACGCTCAAGCGCACTGCTCGCTGTCGTCTCTATTCTCTTGAGAAACCTGTATATAAACAAAAACAGTATCAGATAAAACGCAGGCGAAGAATAAAAGCTCGCCGCAGTTAGACCGACCTCTCTCTGCGAGGTCTGCAGCTCGTTTAAGATGTTTTTTGATATAATTGAGCCTATAACGGGTGTGATACCGTTGAAAAGAGCAAAAAATGCCATGAGAAAAAGTATCCACGGTCCCGTCTTCCACACAAGCCTGAGTATATAGGTAAATCTCAGAAAAAATCCGCCGAGAAGCTGTACAATATAACTCGGAACATCTGCTATCTTTTTCGGTCTCGGTACTCTTTCGTACTCAAAATCGGGTCCAAAGCCCGGTCCGCCTCCTGCCATTTACTCCACCTCCGATTTTTCAAAAAGCTTTAACAGCAAGCTGTACAGCGTTTGTTTTTCTTCTTTATCAAGGCAGGCAAGAAAATGCTCCGCCTTGTATGCCCGCTCCTCTGCAAGCTCTGCTCTTCGCTCCACTCCCTTTTGCGTCAAGAAAACAAGCATCACTCTCTTATCCTTGTCGCTCGGCTGTCTGCGGACAAGCTCCCGCTCCTCCATCACCGACAGTGCCTCGGATATCGACTGCGGACGGATGCAAAGCGCCGACGCAAGCTGCTGCTGGCTCATACCCTCGCCCGGCACAAGCGTATCAAGAATATACCCGTATCCCTGCCACTTTTTGGGCGGATCTCCCGGCTTTTCCTTGCCGTTGCTCGTTCTGCGAGCCATCCCTGCCGTTCGCACAAGCAAACGGTAAAGCTCAGAATCGCTTTTCATTCCTTCACCTCCCAAAATAGTAAGGTACCTTACCATTTTTCCTTATTATACTCCCGTATCATGTGCGTGTCAATAGATAATTTTATATTTTTCGCAGCCGAACCGCATCTGTATTTTTTATCTTAATCAAAGTATCTTTATAGCATATATATCGTCAAAGAAAATGCGCTCATCGTCTGTGACGACGGCACGGGAGGCACTGTCAACGTCAAGCACTCTGACGGTTCTTTTTATATACCCCTTTTTTGTATAATACATCACATACGCCGTGTCCCCCGCCCGAAGCCTTTGCAGTCTATCGTTGAGCACCCTTGTCACGCTCTCGCTTGGGGTTCTTTTTTGTATGCGGACGCTTCTTTTTTTCTCAAGCGCCGTCTCGAGCCCCTTTAGCGCAGAAAAAGGGGCAAACTGCTTTGCCCTATCGGATATCGGCATTGCCCGCCGAATTTGTTCTGCCACTTTTGTGTCCTCCTATCTGCATATTCCGCTCTCTTGCCGTCGAGCAAGCGTCATAGTTTATCCCTTTAAGTATGGCGTTGCGCCCGTATTTTTTCTTTATATCTATCATCGTATTCTGTATCCTTCTGTTATGCTCAAGCGCCTCCGTATCATCAAACAGGCTGTACTGCACCCCGTCCTCGGCGCTCACATTGTTAAAGCTGATATTTATCCGCCGTATACCTCCCGCCTTGTCGGCAATTCTGTCATAGAGCGAGCAGACCGCATTCACGATAACGCTGTCGGCATTCGTCGCAAACGAAAGACGCACGCTCGCACTCTCATATTCTCCTGAATGCGAGCTTCCGTAGCCGATACAAATGCTCACCGATGAGCAAACCAAAGCGTCTCTGACAAGGTCCAGACACAGCGCCTCCGCCATCTCTGCGACAATCACCCTACCCTCGCAACAGCTGTATTCACGCATAAGCACCTGCCCGCTTGTAATGCTGTGGGATTTGGTCTTATATGCCTTGATATCCGATATCCTCGTCGGCTCTCTTCCCCACGCATGGTCTATGAGCAGCTCCGCATCTATTCCAAACCACCCGTAAAGCAGCTCCTCGTCTGTACGCGTGATATCTCTCATCGTATAAATACCGTATTTTGCAAGCTTTTGTGCTGTTTTTTTACCCACCCGCCAAAAGTCGGTAAGCGGTCGGTGATCCCACATTTTTTCCTTATAGCTGTCCTCGTCAAGCTCGCCTATAAAGTTCTTTGCGTGCTTTGCCTCTATGTCAAGCGCTATTTTGCAAAGATACATATTTGAGCCTATACCACAGGTAGCACGGATGCCCGTCTTTTGAAATATTTTTTCCATAATAGCCGCCGCAAGCTCCCTTGCACTCATACCGTAAAGCCTCAGATAAGGCGTTGCATATATAAAAACCTCGTCTATTGAATAAACGTGTATATCATCCGGACATATAAAATCCAGATATATACCGTATATTTTTGCCGAATAGTCGATATACAGCTGCATCCTCGGCTCCGCCGTAATATATTCGATGCTCTTTGGTATCTCAAACACACGGCATCGGTTGCGCACTCCCGCCGCTTTCATTGCGGGAGTCACGGCAAGACAGATCGTTTTATCTCCACGCTCAGGGTCTGCAACGACAAGCTTGGTCGTCATCGGGTCAAGTCCGAGCTCCACACATTCAACAGAAGCAAAAAAGGACTTCAGGTCTATACACATATACACCTCTTCGTGCATATTTCTTTCCTCCGTTTCTTTGTATCTGTACTTTGTGGGACATTTCGTCTCTTTTTTGATGCGATAATATTTTATCCTCAAAAGCACAGTTTGTCAAGAGAAAAAACACAAATGGATAAATTTTACTTTCTAAAAAGAGATATGACGAATATTTTTCAAGAAATCGTCAGAGATTTAACGAATAAATATTGATATTTTCCAAAAAATGTGATAGACTAATTTTGAATGTCGGGAATGTTTTCATATTATGGAAATATGCCCGCACTCGCATGATAAATTTTTTAAAAAAATTTATATATTACATGAGGTGAAAGTTATGTACAACAAGAAAACCATTGAAGACATCGAAGTCAGCGGCAAGAAGGTTCTCGTTCGCTGTGACTTTAATGTTCCGCTCAAGGACGGAGTTATTACCTCCGACAAGAGAATCGTTGAGGCTCTTCCCACAATCAAGTACCTTCTTTCAAAGGGCGCTAAGGTTATCCTCTGCTCTCACATGGGCAAGCCTAAGGGACAGGTAAATCCCAAATACTCTCTCGCTCCCGTTGCTGCAAAGCTCACTGAGCTTCTCGGCAAAGAGGTCAAGCTCGCTGCTGACATCGTAGGAGAAGATGCAAAGGCAAAGGCTGCCGCTCTCGCTGAGGGTGAGGCTATGCTTCTTGAAAACGTTCGTTTTGACGCAAGAGAAGAAAAGAACGATCCCGAGTTTGCAAAAGAGCTCGCTGACATGGCAGAAGTATACGTAAACGATGCATTCGGTACAGCTCACAGAGCACACGCTACAACAGCAGGTGTTGCGGCATACCTCCCTGCAGTTTGCGGTTACCTCATTCAGAAAGAGATCGGCATCATGGGCAAGGCTCTCGCTGATCCCGCTCGTCCCTTCGTTGCTATTCTCGGCGGCGCTAAGGTTTCTGACAAGCTCAATGTTATCAACAACCTTCTCACAAAGGTAGATACCCTTATCATCGGCGGCGGTATGGCTTACACCTTCCTCGCAGCTAAGGGTTACAGCATCGGTACCTCTCTCTTCGACGAGACAAAGGTAGACTACTGCCGCGACATGATGAAGAAGGCTGAGGAAAAGGGCGTTAAGCTTCTTCTCCCCATCGACACAGTTATCACAAAGAACTTCCCCGATCCTATCGACGCAGAGCTTGCTGTTCAGACAGTTCCCTCTGACAGCATTCCCGCTGACATGATGGGTCTTGACATCGGCGAAAAGACAAGAGAACTGTTCGCTGACGCTGCAAAGAACGCAAAGACAGTCGTTTGGAACGGACCGATGGGCGTATTTGAAAACCCCACCCTCGCAAAGGGTACTATCGCTGTTGCCAAGGCTCTCGCTGAGTCCGAGGCTACAACTATCGTAGGCGGCGGCGACTCCGCAGCAGCTTGCGAGCAGCTCGGCTTTGCTGACAGAATTACACACATCTCCACAGGCGGCGGCGCTTCTCTCGAATTCCTTGAGGGTCTTGAGCTTCCCGGTATCGCTTGCCTTCTTGACAAATAATAGAGGTATCAAAATGAGAAAAACCGTAATCGCAGGAAACTGGAAGATGAACCAGACCCCTGCTCAGACAAAAGAATTCATCACCGCTCTTGCTCCCATGGTAGCAGGAAAGGACAACTGCGACATCATTCTCTGCGTTCCGTTTGTTGACATCGCAGCAGCAGTTGAAGCTGCAAAGGGCACAAACATCCGCATAGGCGCTCAGAATGTGCATTTCAAAGAAAGCGGCGCTTACACAGGCGAGATCAGCGCAGCTATGCTGTGCGAGTGCGGTGTTGACTATGTCATCATCGGACACAGCGAGCGCCGTCAGTATTTCGGTGAGACTGACGAGACTGTTAACCTTCGTACAAAGGCTGCTCTCGCAGCAGGTCTCAAGGTTATACTTTGCCTCGGCGAAATGCTTGACGCAAGACAGGCAGGCATCACCGATGAGATCGTAAGCATGCAGACAAAGCTTGACCTCGCAGGCATCAGCGCAGAGGATCTCAAGAACGTCATCATCGCATACGAGCCTGTATGGGCTATCGGCACAGGACTGACAGCTACTCCCGAGCAGGCAGACGAGACCTGCGGTGTTATCCGCAAGACCGTAGCCGCTCTCTACGGTGCAGAAGCTGCTGACGAGATAGTTATTCAGTACGGCGGAAGCATGAACGACAAGAACGCAGCCGAGCTTCTCTCTAAAGAGAACGTTGACGGCGGACTTATCGGCGGTGCTTCTCTCAAGACAGATGCATTCACAGCTATCGTTGACGCAGCTCAGTAATCGGTTAGAATAGGTATTCAGCGGGGAAAACCTTTTTGAAAAAAAGGGTTTTCCCCGTACACTTTTCCAAAAACATTTAAGTAAGCGGGCAGTGCGTAAAGGGAAACATGGTTTACAGTACTCGCCCTTCCTCTCGCCTGACGTTGTTTTTTATTACAGAAGCTGTGCAAAACGGCAAGTGAGAATCCGTGCAATTTCCTATGCAACTAAAAAGTGCGAGAGAAAGCTTTTGTTACAAAAAGCTTTCTCTCGCTTACTATTTATTTTATTACGGTCTTACGCCTATAACAAAGCATCTTACCTCTCTTGCGCCATCGCAAATGAGAAGCGTGGCACAGCGTCCGAGCGAAGCGCCCGTGACGCAGATATCATCAAGAAGTATATATCTTTTCCCCTCGGCTGACACGCCGTCGCACAGCAGAATGCTTTTCTGCGCATTTTCAAATCTTGCCCTTCGGTCAAGCTCCTTTTGTACCTTTGAAAGGTTCTTTCGGCAAAACAAGCGCTCACAGCCGATGCCGAGCTCCTCCGCTACACGTTGCGATAGCAGCTGCATATGGTCGTAGCCGTACTTTTTATACGATGCGGTACTTCTCGGAACGTAACAGATAACATACTCTCCGTAATCGGGGCATTTTCTCTTTATCTGTCTCACAAGCTCCGTACAGAAAAATTCACGCACATCCGAGTTGTTCTTGCTCTTTAAGCTGTAAAGCATCACCTTGAAGGGGTTGTTTTTCTCCTTCGGAATATAGGCGCAAAGCTTTGACAGCCTCCACACTCCGTGTGCGGCAATGCCTTCCTTTGTACAGCCGCACTCGCAAATATCATTGCCGCATTCACGGCACTTTCTGTGGCAAAGCATATCATATCTTGTCCGACACATCTTGCAGAGTATGCCGTCAGAGTGTGATAAAAGCTCTCTGCAGCCAAGGCACCTCGGCACATATAAAAAGCTGAGAAGTTCAGATAAAAATTTGCTCCTTGCCATTGCTCTCACTCAAAAATCGACACAGTATCGCTCTCGACACCGTCTCTTTCACGAAGCTGAACGCTGATGTGCTCCGAATGGCTGGTAGGCACGTTTTTGCCGACAAAATCGGGGCGGATGGGAAGCTGTCTCAGTCCTCTGTCTACCAAAACCGCAAGCTGTACCGCCGCAGGTCTGCCGAGGTCAAAGACGGCATCTATTGCCGCACGCACGGTCCTGCCCGTATATATGACATCGTCAACGATAACTATTACTTTTCCGTCAAGAGAAAAATCCACACTGCTGTTCACATGCACGGGAGTAGGGTTTGAATGCGTGATATCATCTCTGTACAAGGTTATGTCAAGGGCTCCGAACAGAGGGCGTTTTCCCTCTATTTTTTCTATTCTGTCAACTATTCGCAAAGCAAGATCGGCGCCGCGCCTGTGTATACCGAGCACCGCAACATCCTCTATACCCTCGTTGCGCTCGAGTATTTCATGCGAGATCCTCGTGACAGCTCTGCCTATCGCCTGCTCGTCCATTATTCTTGCTTTTTCTCTTTTTTGGGAAAGCTGTGCCATTTTATACCTCTGACAATTTACTTGTTTGAATCAATATATTTCCAATAGGACTTTATGTAGTCTATTCCCGAAATTGCGGTGGTCAAGGTCATTACCGCCATGCATATGTAGCTGAAAAAATACTCGGGATATGCATCAAAGAACATTCTGACAAGCGGAGTCAGCACAACAGGCTCAAGCAAAATAAAGCATATACCCACTATCTGCGACACCGTCTTTATTTTTCCGAGCATAGAAGCCGCCACAACGATACCCGAGGTGTTTACAACGACAAGGCGCATACTCGTAACGGCAAACTCACGGAATATAACGATAAACGTCACCCACGCAAGTACCCAGCCTATCTCGTCACGGTATGCAACACTGCAGGCAAGCAGCGCACCTATGACGAGCGTTTTGTCGGCAAGCGGGTCAAGAAACTTTCCAAAGTCGGTAATCAGTCCTCTTTTTCTCGCTATCTTGCCGTCGAGCATATCAGTAAGAGAGCTGACAATAAATATTACCGCCGCAATAACACGGGGAAGCCAAGCACTGATGCTGTCGGGCATGAGCTTGCCGACAGGCAAAAGCATGACTGCCATAAATACCGGAACCAAGCACATACGCAGTACCGTCAGGCGGTTGGGAAGGTTCATTTTTTGTTTTTTCGGTTGTACGCTGTTGATTTCCTTATCCATGTCTGTCTCTCCTGATATTTTTATATTGCACGGCCGATAAGGTCGTAGTCGAGTGCCTCTGTTATTTTTACATCAACAAAGCACCCCTCAGGCAGTTTTTTCTTTGAAGTAAAGAATATCTTGCCGTCAACATCGGGGGCGTCAGCCTCACTTCTGCCGAAGTACGTCTCGGATACAGGGTCAAAGCCCTCGCAGAATACTCTGACAGTCTTGCCTACCGCCGCCGCTGTCTTGCGCTCGCTTATCGAGAGCTGCTGGCGCATAATAATATCGTATCTGTCCTGCTTTGTCTGTTCGTCCACCTGACCGTCAAAGCCTGCCGCCGCAGTATCCTCCTCCGCAGAATAGGTAAACGCACCGAAGCGGTCAAACTCAACTTCATTTATAAAATCGCAAAGCTCGCAGAACTCCTTGTCCGTCTCACCGGGGAAGCCAACTATTGCGGTGGTACGCAGAGTTATATCGGGGATCTCTCGGCGCAGTCTGGATATAGCATCCCTTATCATAGCGCTGTCGCCGTGGCGATTCATGCTCGATAGAATTTTATCCGAGATATGCTGTATCGGAATGTCCGCATACTTTACCACTCTGTCATTGTTTTTGATAACAGCGATCAGCTCGTCGGTTATCTTGTCGGGATAAAGATAGAGCAATCTTATCCACGGAATCTTCGTTGCGTCAAGAATTTTTTGTATCAGCTCTGCCAGCTTGTATTCTCCGTACAGGTCAAGCCCATAGCGGCTGGTGTCCTGCGCTATAATGTTGAGCTCCAGCACACCGAGTGCGTCAAGCTCTACCGCCTCCGCCACGATATCCTCCATGGGTCTTGAACGAAATCTTCCTCTGATAAGGGGTATGGCACAGTATGTACAGCAGTTGTCGCATCCCTCGGCTATTTTCAGATATGCCATGTGCTCACCCGTAGTAAGAACACGCTCGCCTCCGAGGGTGGCTTCGTTTTTGTCATTGTGTGAAAAATACCCCTTTTGCTTGTTCTCGACAGCCTTTACCGCATTTACGATGTTGTCGTACGAGCCTGTGCCAAGCACCGCATCCACCTCGGGCATCTGTTCAAGTATCTGCTCTCCGTATCTTTCTCCGAGGCATCCGCAAACTATAATGCCCTTTAGACTGTGATGGTCCTTGAGATATGCTATGTCGAGAATGTTGTCTATAGACTCCTGCTTTGCGCTTTCGATAAAAGCACAGGTGTTTATAACCACAATGTCAGCCTCGGTAGGCTCAGGGGTTATCTCATAACCCTCAGACATAAGCTTGTGAAGCATGACCTCGGTATCGACCGTATTTTTTGAACATCCAAGCGAAACAAAACCTATTTTTGTCATTTCCGTAAAACAGAGCGGAATGCTCCGTTTTCCCTCTCTTCCGTTTAATAAATTTTTATGTTTTTACAGCTTTGCCGCAGAGGTCAATGACCGTAACGGTAAAGCGTATTCATTATTTTTTGCTTTTGTTTTAAATCCTCAGCTATCGGCTCCTCCGAGCCGAATTTTCGGCAGAGCAGCTTGCGCTTTGCCTCTTCATAGTCAAGCTCATCCTCGAAAAGCCTAAACGCCTCCCGTATAGTCTCACGCTCAAACCCCTTTGAATAAAGCTCCGCAATTATGCGTTTTCTTCCGTAACACTTGTCGTTGCAGGCATGGAGCATTGCTGAATGTATCTGCTCGTATTCGTCGATGTAGCCCGCCTTCACCAGCATATCCGCCGCCGCCTCGGCGCTCTCTCTGTCATGCCCCTTTTGCGTGAGCTTGTATACCATTTTTTTGCGGCTGCACTCGCCGTACTCGAGCAGATACATCCCGTAGGAATAAGCCGCATACCTCCTGCCCCGCTCCTCAAGCGCAGAAAACAGCTCCTCGCTGATACTGCCGCTTTTTATATAGTCGCACAGCACGGAGTAATCGTCAAAGGATATGATTATCTCTGCACGGGCGCTCTCCCCCGCCGCCTCGTTTTCAAGGCGCAGCTTTATTGCGATGCCGGCACCCTGATGCACCGGCTTGTGTCCTTCTATATAAATATTCATGCTATCTCCCGATTTGTTTTACACGGGTATAATAAAGATACATCCAACGCCGCGGCGCCGTCGATTTTTGCCTATATGCCGTACGCCGCATAGAGTATCTCGTTTATCCTATCCTGTCTGCCGCACAAATGCAGATATCCGAGCACCGCCTCAAAGCCCGTGGCAGTGCGGTATTCCGATATTGTGGCAGAGCGAGGGGCATTGAGATGTCCCGAATTTCTGCCTCGTCTGAAATAGTCAAGCTCCTCGTCGCTAAGCATCTGCTCTATCTGATGAAAAGCCTTCGCCTGACTTGTTGCTCTCACTATTTCATGCGCCCTTACGTTGAGCTCTCCTGCACGTGTGATGCCTCCCCGCACGAGCCGTTCTCTGACGTACAGCTCCATTACCGAGTCGCCGAGATATGCAAGCGTCATTCCGTCGCACAATCTCGCATCAAAGTTTTTTTCTTCCATACTACCTCAACACAAAGTAAAGTATAACGACGATACCGAGCACTATTCTGTACCAGCCGAAAGAAGCGAAGCTGTGATTGCGGACAAAGCTCATAAGGAACTTTATCGCCGCAACAGACACGGCAAAAGCGGTAACGCATCCGACCAGAAGTATCATTACCTCATCGAAAGTAAAGCTGTTTCCCTTGAGAAAATATTTTGCTATTTTCAGTCCGCTTGCTCCGAACATAACGGGAACCGCAAGGAAAAATGAAAATTCCGCCGCCGCAGTTCTTCCGACACCGAGCACCGACGCACCCATAATAGTAGAGCCTGAACGTGACGTTCCCGGAATGAGCGCAAGACTCTGGAAAAGTCCGATGCCGAACGCCCTCTTGTAGCTCATGCTCTCAACGTCCGCAACGGCAAACTTTTTGTTTTTATTTATTTTCTCGATAACTATGAAAAACACACCGTAGACGATAAGTGCAGCGGCAATTACCATCGCTCCTTCAAACGCTACGTGCATCTCATCCTCGTAAAGCATCCCCTCGAGCCAATCGTCAAGCAAAAATCCGAGTATCGCCGCAGGTATGCACGCAACTATCACCTTCGACCATATGTTCAGAGCCGATTTTTTCAGTTTTATCCTTCCGCCAGACCTCTCAAGAGGCCACAAGCGGGAAAAGTACAGCACGAGCACGGCAAGAATGGAGCCGAGCTGTATGACCACCGAAAACATACTCCAAAAATCCACCGACACATCAAGCGGGAAAAGGTCGTTTACCAATATTATGTGTCCGGTCGAGCTTATCGGCAGCCATTCGGTAATACCCTGCACGATACCGACCAAAAATGATTTTAACAAATTAAGCATACTTACTTACACCTCTCAATTACGTTATATACGCCGTCCGACAGCCTTAGCTTTATATCGGCATATATAATCAAATTCTCAGCTTTCCGCAACAGCGAAAAGCTTTCCGAAATTATTCGTTTGGTTTGTTACACGCCTCGGATAATGTCCCCCGCCTTTACCTCAAAGGGGACCTTTACATAAAAGTGCATCGCAGGATGCGGCGCCGACTCTATCTCTGCCCCGTCCTTATCATATATATGTTCTATTTTGAATTTTCTTCCGCACATATTCGGAGATATCAGCTCCGCTTCTTCTCCTCGGCTAACCTTGTTGCGCTGAACAAAGCACGCCATACCGCTGCACGGGTCATACGAAAGCGCCGTCGCAATATACGCCTTTTCTCTGATGTAACCGGGGTTCTGACACAGCTGTGCATTTTCCATCGGGTCGTCAAAATAATATCCCGTGCAGTATTCTCTGTGGCTGACACTTTCAAGCTCACGCATCCAGCGAGGGTCATAGACATAACCGCCGGCACCGTTTTTGTTATATTCGTCTATCGCCATGCGGTAGGCGTTGGTAACGACCGAAGCGTAATACGCAGATTTCATCCGTCCTTCTATTTTAAAGCTGTCTATACCGCTTTGCATAAGCTCGGGAATGTGCTCTATCATGCACATATCCTTGCTTGACATGATATAGGTGCCGTGTCTGTCCTGATGTGCGTGCATGATGTCGTCTTGCCGCTTGACCTCGTAAAATTCAAGCTCTTTTTCGCAAAAATCCCATCTGCACGGCTGTGCGCACATACCTCTGTTTGCGTCTCTGCCCGTGTAGTGATTTGACAATAGACAGCGCCCGCTGTAGGAGACGCACATCGACCCGTGGATAAAAGCCTCAAGCTCAAGCTTTTTCGGTGTGCCTGCTCTTATAGCTTTAATCTCCTCAATCCCCACCTCTCTCGCAAGCACGACACGCTTTGCGCCCAAGCTGTACCACGCATTGCATGCCGCAGCGCTGCACGCACTCGCCTGTGTGGATATATGTATGTCAATATCGGGCAAAAGCTCCTTTACCGCAAAAAACACTCCGATATCGGCTACGATGAGCGCATCGGGGGGATTTTTTCTGAGAGAGCGCAGATATGCACGCAACTCACGGTACTCATAGCCTCTCGGCATTACGTTTATCGCAATATATACCTTTTTCCCTATCGAGTGCGCATAGCTTATCGCCTCGGAGAGTTCTTTGTCTGTAAAGTTCTGTGCCGCAGCTCTCATACCGAATCTCTGCGAGGCGAGATATACGGCATCCGCACCGTAGAGAAATGCCGCACGCAGCTTTTCGAAATTGCCCGCAGGAGAGAGCAGTTCTTTGTTTTTTAGCATTTTGCACTTTGCCTTTCATGGTTTTGGTGTGCTCCTTTTAAAAAAGCACACCACCTCATTATTACTGATATTAATGATACCATAAAATATATGTTATTACAAGTAAAAAAGCAAAAAAACTCGCCTCCGCATCCTAAGATGCGGAGGTGAGCATGCTTTTTTACAACGGCAAAGCTTATGCCACGCCACTACACTTTTGCAATGCGTGCGATCACGCCTGATACTCCGATAGCCATCGAGCTGCCTTTTTTCAGCCCGCTCTCACCGCTGCATTAAACTCTGCAACCGCCGCAGGCGCTGTGTCAAGGTCAAGCAACCGTCCGAAAAATGTCCTGTTGTTGTTCGGATAACCGGACATACCTTGAAACCGAACATAAAGTTGCAGGTCATCCGCAAGCCAGATGAGAGATATCAACTTACCTTCTTTAGAATATACGTATGTTATCCCTTCATGTGTATAATATGAACGTTCGGTAACATCGGCTGTCCTCGTATTGTTTGTGTCAGGCAAGATTTCTATATGTGTATACCCATATTCATCTAACTTATATGCCTTCTCTGCTGTTCTTACGCTTGCTGTTATCACATTCCCCGTTTCATCAACCACTTTATATGAAATCACATTGTATGTATCCGGATCGCCCGTTTCCATAAACCAATGGAAAGTCCCTATCAGATCGATACCCTGCTCATATGTGACAAAGTGGCTCGGCAACTCCGTGGTTTGAACGAAATTCGTATATTCCGCATAGTTTTCGGTTCTGAATCTTGTCTCGGGAGGATCGACAATAAGATCACCTTTTTGACTGCCATAGGTAATAATAACACTATTATCGGTGCTTTTCTGCATCTCGCTGTTATCTCCCGACTGAGTGCATGAAGTACATGAAAATACCATCATTATGCATATGAGTATCGATAATACCGCTGTTATTCTTTTTCTCATACTATGCCTCCTTTTATCCTGTAGTCTTGTCAAAAATTCAAATGTCGTTTGCATTATGTTCTGTAGCGTAAATCTGCGCCTTTTACTCTTTTTGCTATCTGAATTTTTTACATTCCCTTGTCTTATGCTTTTATTACCCTATCTTAGATACTCACGATATACTTCTTCATACGTTACAGTCGGTTTAATCATGACTATGCCATCCTCTAAAAAATCCAGTGCTGTCAAGCCTAACCGCCTATCTGCAGGAGGTCCAAGAATAATCCAACATATGCTACCATCTGCCATTTCCCACACTACCATAGTACCGCTGCCTAAACCTGCACCAAAACTATGAGGTTTACCAAGGTGCTCAATAACCTGAGGCATCTCCATCCCCACATTTATCTTGTCAACATCCTCCAAAGTTGGCTTGTATGTTCTCTGTCGGTCAAAACAAGCTTCGACACGCGCCGCAAGACTCATATTTTCACTCTCAAGCGTTTCTTGCGGTTGGGAACTGTCCGTCTCTTGTGAGGAATCAGGCAATGCGGATGTTTCGGTCGTTTCTGACGATGTCAATACATCCGTCAGTTCCGATCGTTCACTCTGTCTCTCACATGATACAAGAGATAAAAAAATCATACACAAAACAACCATTATGACTATATATTTATTCACTTGTATACACCTCACTCTGTCATAACGTAATATATTATATCACTATCATATCTTAGATTAAAATCCGATAGCCATCCTCGTGAATTATCATCTGTCGGAAGTTCATCCAGCAACTCACTTCCGGAATAATTATTCCCGTGTTTGTTCGCCCATTTCCCAGTATCCGTTCTATACCAAAAATGATAATCAAGAACTCCTGCCGAATTTATTACTCGAAAAGCAACTAACCATTGGTCAAAATCCAAATCCACATCCAATCCTCCATTATCGGAATATACCTCCTCCCATTTTCCTTCAAATCTCACATCTAACCAATTATCTTCTAACAGTTGTTTATATCCAATAAATTCACCGTCAACACCATACATAGCTTCATTAGATGTGGAGCTTAGATTGTAAATTGCACTAAATTCATCTAAAGAATACCAAGTGTAATCATTATCATGAGTCCAGAAAGCATAGCCCTGACAGTTCATAGAAAGAGATTCATCCGGTTCTAACCCTTCAGATGCCTGTATTTCGATCTCGTAGTACTCCTTACATCCCCAAAATTGCGATACAACAACTAAATAAGGCTTGTAGTTTGCTCTATTATATGATGCGAATGTCTTATAATTATGAGTTGTGCTCGACTCATGATCGGATGCAGCCTTGAATATTATACCTTTATCTGAATTTAATGTACCACTTCCCCACCCCTGTGCCGCTGCTGTAATGTCATAATCATAATAATGTGCATCTGCAAGCTCTATGCCTTCATAATATGATATTTCATGTGTGTCAAGATAAGTGCCAATACTGTCTGCACTTACCCCTGACCATGTCACAGATGATGACTCTGACCACGTATTGCCGTTGAATACATAGCAGTCAAGAGTCAAGTACTCATGCTGACACATAATATCTCGTATATATACGGTCGCACTTGTTATCGTTCCCATGGAGCTGAAATTCACATTCGGAAACTTCATCAGCATTCTTGATACAGACTGATCGTCTCCGTACTTTCCTGCGGATATCGCCCCCGATATTCCCGAAACGGTTTCGGCATTATTTATCGTTACGTCCTCGATAGCACCTTCGCCGTTGTTGTCATAGCTTATCTCTATTGTTGGGTCGATGCGGATAGGGTACAGGGTCTTTTCATCTGCAAGATAATCTGCGTCTATATGTATTGTCAGCACATACTCTTCATTCTCTGTTACGGTCTGAGCTGTCATACTCATATACTACAGAATTGCTGTCTGTCAACTCTGCCCTCGGAGAAACCGCTGCTGAAGTGTAGGTATCTTCTCCCGATATGATACCGCTCGTCGATATCCCGGGCGTCACGGGTGTTATAGGTGTTATCGGTGTCAAGCCGCCCGCAGCCGTATCAAACACAGGCACGAGCTTGAGTGACACATCTCCGTCGGTCAGCGATATACCGTCGGTCATCTTCTCGGGAAAGCTCGTCTGTGTCAGCGTATCCTTTGACACGAATGCCCCCGATACCGTATCACTTGCCTCTATATCGAGAGTTATATCCTTTACGCTCCCGTCAGCATCGACATACTTTACAGGATGGTCGTAGTAATAAGCCGTCTTTGTCCCGTCATCATTTCTGAAAATGACACTGTAAAGGTTCTGCTCATCCTCGTACATTCTCTCAATATGCCCTGCCTCGAGCGCTTTTTCCGTTCCCACTATATCAGGAACGGTAGAGAGGTCAAGAGTCATATTTTCCGTAACGGTGCTTTCTGATGATATGCTTGTATCCGTATCTGTGACGGTCTGCGATATATTATCGGACACGCTGTTTTGTGTTTGTTCTGTCTCCGCCTGTGCCGATAAGATAGGCACGGAAGGTACGAGCATAAACAATGCGAGAACAAGCGACAAAGCTTTTATTTTCAGTCTTTTTCTATAATACATTGTGTATCTCCTTGTTTTATATTTGTCCTTTGAGCAAATTCAAAAATTCAAGGTACGCACAAACCAAAATATTCAATTATATTACTATACTGTTTTTCGACCGGTGCGCATCACCGACTGAAGATCAGCTTGTTACCTGCTTTCCACATCGAAGGATCATGAGCTCTCACTGCTTTTGACTGCAGAAGATATCCGTTTGTTCCTTCAAAATACTTTTTCGTCCTGTTTCCTTGTACAAATTTCACCACGAGCATCTCCTTTTTGTTATTTTATATGTGCATTTTTAGTATTTTCTATAATTACTATACCAAAAATACAAAAAGATGTCAAGCGCAAATGAATACTAAACTGTAACAATCGAAAATTGTTAAGAAATTAACTTTGATTGACTTATCTTCTGATTTGTAATATAATAACTTGAAAATGTTTGTTTTTCGGTACAAGCAAACAACACACAAAATTATCACCGTACAAAAGGAGCGACAAATGCTTTTTGGAAAGATAAAGGGAATACATCTCCCGCACCGCAAAAACACCGCAAAAATGCAAGCAGTGCGTATGCCGTGCCCCGACTCGGTCACGATACCGATGTCAATGCACATCGGTGCGCCTGCAGTCCCCATAGTCAAGGTAGGAGATCATGTTTGCGTAGGGCAGAAGATAGCCGAGGCGGGGGGATATGTTTCATCTCCGATACACGCAAGCATCTCGGGAACAGTCAAAAAAACAGACGATATACTTATCTCAAACGGCCGCACCGTCAGTGCGATAACGATAGAAAGCGACTCGCTCATGACCCCCTACAGGGAAAAGGGGGAAATAGAGCTGACCGATTTTACATCGTTTATCTCTGCGGTACGTGAAAGCGGAGTTGTCGGTCTGGGCGGGGCAGGCTTCCCCACTTCGGTAAAGCTCGGGGTAAAGGATCTGTCAAAGCTCGAGCATATAGTCATCAACGGAGCGGAGTGCGAGCCGTATATCACAAGCGATACAAGAACGATGCTCGACCGCACCGACGACATACTGACGGGAGTTGAACTGCTCAAAAAATATCTCGGAGCAAAAAGCATCATATTCGGCATAGAGTCAAATAAGCCTGAATGTATAAAAGCCGTAAGCGAGCTTTTTTCTTCTGATAAGACCGTGAAAACCGTATCTCTCCCCTCTTCTTATCCGCAGGGCGGCGAGAAGGTACTCGTATACAACACCACGGGCAAGGTCATAGGAGAGGGTAAGCTGCCGTACGACGTCGGTGTCATCGTTATCAACATAACGACGCTTTGCGCTGTTGCGGAGTATATCAGAACGGGAATGCCGCTGGTCGAGAAATGCATTACAGTAGACGGCTCGGCAATAGCAAGCCCTAAAAACGTGATCGCCCCCATCGGCACATCCATAAAGGATGTGATAGAGTTTGCGGGCGGATATAAAAAGCAACCGAAAAAGCTGCTCTACGGCGGACCTATGATGGGAGTTGCCGTATACTCTGACTCACTTCCCATACTCAAAAACACAAATGCCGTAATTGCCCTTGCAGACGAGGATACGCAAAAAGCAAAGAGCACCGCCTGCATTCACTGCGGCGCCTGCGTAAACCACTGCCCGATGCGCCTTGACCCTCCCGCAATAGCAAAAGCATACAAATTATCCGATATGGAGGGACTCAAAGACCTGAAGGTAAATCTGTGCATGGAATGCGGAGCTTGCTCATACATCTGTCCCGCCGCAAAGCCGATAGTTGACACGAACAAGCTCGCAAAGGCAAAGCTCGGAGAATATCAAAAAGCAAAGGAGAGCGCAAAATGACAAATAACGCTAAAGGGTCAGAGCTGCTTGAGGTTTCTGTCTCTCCGCACATAAAAGGCAAAAGAACTACGCAAAAAATAATGCTCGATGTCATAATTGCGCTTTTGCCAGCTGCCGCTGCCGCTATCATTATCTTCGGCATACGGGTGCTGCTGCTCATCGCTGTCAGCGTGCTGTCCTGCACGCTCGGTGAGCTGATCTTTAACAAAATAACAAAAAAGCCATTTACGTTATCCGATCTTTCGGCTGTCGTGACAGGAATGATACTTGCCCTCAACGTCCCCGCAAGTCTGCCGTTGTGGCAGCTTGCTTTCGGCTCGATCGCCGCAATATGCATGGTAAAGGGTCTGTTCGGAGGTCTCGGTCAGAACTTTGCAAATCCCGCCGCCACGGCGAGGGTGCTTTTGCTCGTGTGCTTTCCTGCGGCAATGGGTCAAGCCTCCGAGGTCGTATTTGCTGACAGCGGAAAATTGGTATCGGGTGCGACAGACCTTGTGTCAAGCGCAACTCCCCTGACGCTCATATCTGAGGGCGGCACGCTCCCATCCGTCTCGGATATGCTCTTTGGTCTTCACGGCACGTGTGCCGTCGGAGAGACGTGCGTTATCGCAATACTTATCGGCTTTATATATTTGCTGGCAAGAAAGGTCATCAGCTGGCACACTCCCGTATGCTTTACGGCTACGGTATACATACTCAGTCTCTTTGTCACGGCAAGTGCGTCGGACTCGCTTTATCTTGTAATGTCGGGCGGACTTTTGTTCGGCGCTGTATTCATGGCAACAGACTATGCCACCACCCCCACCTCCTACCTCGGCAAGGCGGTGTTCGGTATAGGTTGCGGACTTATCACGGTGCTGATCCGTTCATTCGGCAGTTATCCCGAAGGGGTTTCTCTGTCTATACTTTTGATGAACATACTCACTCCGTACATTGAGCGGCTCTGCCGCCGCCGTCCGTTTGGAGGTGTCAAGCAATGAATATAGGAATAAAAAGCATAGTCGTACTCACAGCTATTTGTCTGTGCGTATCACTTCTGCTCGCAGGCGTAAACAGCATGACTGCCCCCGTTATCGAAGCATACGAGGCAAAGCAAGCGGCGCTTGCCTGCTCTGAGGTAATGCCCGATGGGACTGACTTTGAAACGGTGGAGCTGCCCGATGGAATACCTTCCACGGTCAGCGCAATATACAAGGAGTCGGGCGGCGGCTATGTATTCAAAATGGTAACGACCGGATTTTCAAGCGGATATCAGATAATGTGCGGCATTTCTGCAAGCGGTAAGATAACCGGCACCAAGGTGCTGGCGCACAGCGAAACGCCCGGCTACGGAAGCAAGACCGCAGAAAGCTCCTACACCGACCTTTATATAGGTGTTGACAGCTCTCTTGAGGGCGACTTTATAATTTCGGGTGCCACGAAATCTTCGACCGCGTTTAAAAAAGCAATAGCGGATGCGTTTACCGCTTTTTCGATGATAAAGGGGGAGGGTTAACATGAAAAACAGCAAAGCTAATATCCTTCTCAAAGGCATCATAAAAGAAAACCCCGTGCTCGTGCTCGTACTCGGCACCTGCCCGACGCTTGCCGTAACTTCAAGCGTACTCGGAGCGGTCAGCATGGGAATTGCGGCGCTGTTTGTGCTCGTATGCTCAAACATGGCGATATCCGCACTCAGAAAAATCATTCCCGACACGGTAAGAATACCCTGCTATATCGTGCTCATTGCCGGATTTGTCACGGTAGTAAAGCTTGTAGTAAAGGCGTATCTGCCCGATATCGACGTACTGCTCGGCTCTTATCTTGATCTCATCGTTGTAAACTGTATCATACTCGGCAGAGCAGAGATGTTTGCCCGCGAAAACAGCGTCACAGACTCAGCTCTCGACGGTATCGGCATGGGTATCGGCTTTACTCTTTCGCTCGGAGCTATGGCAACTGTCCGTGAGATATTCGGAAACGGCTCGTGGTTCGGTATAGAGATACCGTTTATCTCTGACTATAAAATTCCCGTACTTACACAGGCACCCGGCGGATTTTTCGTGTTCGGTGCGCTGATGGCTCTGCTTGCCTTTGCAACGAATGGCAAGGCAACAAAGAAAAAGAATTTCGGATGCGAGGGCTGTCATCAAGCAAGGATATGCAAAAAAGCGGGCATCTGCAATACAAATGAAAAGGAGGGCAAGCCGGTATGACGGTACAAAGCATCGTAAGCATACTTCTTGCGGGCATTCTCACAAACAACTACGTTTTGAGCCGTTTTCTCGGCATATGCCCGTTTCTCGGAGTATCAAAAAAGCTCGGTCAGGCAACAGGCATGGGAATTGCCGTGACCTTTGTAATGCTGGTCGCCACAGCTGTTACATATCCCATACAGATATACATTCTCAATGTCCTTGACATGGCGTATATGCAAACCATCATATTTATTCTCGTTATAGCGGCGCTCGTTCAGTTCGTGGAGATGGCACTCAAAAAGTTCATCCCGTCACTGCACGCTTCTCTCGGTGTTTATCTGCCGCTTATCACAACCAACTGTGCCGTGCTCGGCGTTACGATAAACAACATAAACGACGGCTACAGCTACGCTGAGTCGATGGTAAGCTCGCTTGGCTGCGGACTCGGATTTCTGCTTGCTATGGTTCTGTTCTCCGGCGTGCGCTCCACAATGGAGACATCAGACATTCCGGACTCCTTCAAGGGCTTGCCGATAACGCTGGTAGCGGCGGCGATCGTGTCACTTGCATTTATGGGCTTCGGCGGTATAGCAGAAGGTCTGTTTGCGTAAAGGAGGGCGTGTGAAATGAACGAAATACTGTCAGCCGCTCTTATCGTAGGTGCGGCGGGACTTGCCTGTTCTCTGCTGCTTGTCATTGCGGCAAGGTTCATGAGTGTAAAGCAAGACGAAAAACAGCAGTCACTGCGTGACGCTCTTCCCGGTGCAAACTGCGGTGCGTGCGGATACACGGGCTGTGACGGATATGCCTGTGCTCTTGCCGACGGAAGCGAGAAAAAAACAAATTTGTGTATTCCCGGTGCGGATGCCGTATCAAGAAAAATATCCGAGATACTCGGTGTTGAATTTTCAGATGTCGTTGAGCGTGTCGCATTTGTTCAATGCACGGGCGACTGCGACGCCGCGGCAGAAAAGCACATCTACACCGGAAGCATCAAGAGCTGTTCTGCGGCAAATCTTCTCTGGAACGGCGCAAAGGAGTGCACGCACGGATGCCTTGGCTACGGCGATTGCGCAAGCGTATGCCCAAACGGTGCAATATGTATCGAAAACGGCATTGCTCACGTTGACAGCCGCAAATGCACGGGCTGCGGTCTTTGCGCTAAGGTCTGCCCCAACCATATAATTACTCTCATGACAGATGTTGAGAGGGTGGTCGTCACCTGCTCAAACCATGAAAAGGGTGCTGTTTCACGCAAAAAGTGCTCAAACGCCTGCATAGCCTGCAAAAAATGCGAAAAAGCGTGCGAGCATGATGCCATACACGTGATCGACAACCTTGCGCAGATAGATTATTCAAAGTGCGTCGACTGCACGGTATGCGCCTCGGTATGCCCCGTCGGATGTATCAAAATATCCGATCTCAGAGGCATTCACAATTACAACGAATAAAAGCGGGCAGTGCCCGCACCCATCCTCCCGCCTACCGTTGTTTTTCTCTTGCAGAAGCACTGCATAGCGGCGAGTGAGGATCCGTGCAATTTTCTATGTAAAAATAAAAAGCAGAGGACGGTGTGCGATTTTGAAAAAGAAGGCTCAGAAAAATTCCGAGATCAAAAAGCGCAGAAACGATCTTCTGCTTTTTTTGGCTATCATACTGCTCGCATCAGTCTCGATGCTTTTTATCCTTGCAAAAAAGGAAGCCGGCAATATCGCACAGGTAAAGCTCGGCTCGGATATAATAGGTGAATACCCTCTGTCGGTAAATACCGAGCAAAGGATAAGCTCGGAGGAAGACGGATACAACATACTTGTTATAGAAGACGGACAAGCATATATAAAAAAAGCCTCCTGCCCCGATAAAATATGCGCAGGTCACCCGAGCATCAGCGAGGTCGGTGAGACTATCGTGTGTCTGCCGAACAAAGTAAGCGTGGTAATAATCGAATAAGAAAACAGCTTTTTGCGAAATGCAAAAAGCTGTTTTCTTATTCAGTGCGCACAGTATTTTACATAAATGACAAAAAGAACGGCAAAATAATACACACATTTAACATTGCAGAGATTGTGCATTTAACACGGCGGTGATAAACTGAAATCACCAAAGCAAAGGAGAATAAACACTATGAAAAAACATATCAAAAGATTTTTAAGCACTACACTCGCACTTACACTCACGGCTCTTCTCGGCATGTCCGCAGTCGGATGCTCAAACGAGCAAACCGTTGCGACTGACGGCTCTACCTCAATGGAAAAGGTAATAGGAGCTTTAGGCGAAGCGTTCAAGGAAGAAAACAGCAGCATAAAATTCACATACAATCCGACAGGCTCCAGCGCAGGCATCACCGCTGTATCGGAGGGAAGCTGCGATATAGGACTTTCAAGCAGAGCGCTTAAAGACGAGGAAAAGGCGGCAGGCCTTACCGAGACTGTTATCGCACTTGACGGCATCGCTCTTATCGTGAACACCGAAAACCCCGTAAACTCACTTGACGCACAGACAGTAGCGGACATCTTTACCGGAAAGATAACAAACTGGAAGGATGTCGGAGGCAACGACAGCGAGATAGTTGTTATCGGGCGTGAGTCCTCGAGCGGAACAAGAGACGGCTTTGAGTCTATCACGGGAACCTCAGGTAAATGCGTATACCGCAATGAGCTTACTTCAACAGGTGACGTTATCACCACCGTATCTCAAAACCCCGCAGCTATCGGATATGCATCCATCGCTTCCATAAAGGACACGGTAAAGGCAATATCCTATGACGGTGTTGCCGCTACAGAGGAAAACGTAAAGAACGGAACATACACACTCAAGCGTCCCTTCGTTTTCGTAACAAAGAAAGACACGGCGCTGAGCGAAGCGGCTCAGAAATTCTATGACTTCTGTCTCTCCGCAAAAGGCTCGGAGCTCATCGCATCAGCAGGTGTGATCCCTGTAAACTGATAAAAAATCCGTATATTCTCGGAGAGATCATATGAGTAACAAGAAAAAGTTATTTGAAGATGTAATGCATGCAATATTTCTGATACTCGGGCTTGTATGTGTGGCATCGGTTCTGATAATAAGCATATACCTTATAATATCGGGCATACCTGCGATAAAAGAAATAGGTCTGTTTGACTTTCTCTTCGGTACAAAATGGGAAACAAGCGGAGCCGATCAGGCATTCGGGATCCTGCCCTTTATCCTTACAAGTATATACGGCACCTGCGGTGCCATTATCATCGGCGCACCCATAGGATTTTTCTGTGCGGTATACCTTTCAAAGTTCGCTCCCTTGTGGTTGCGTAATATGACTGAACGGGCTGTCGGCATTCTTGCCGGCATCCCTTCTGTCGTATACGGACTTGTCGGTATGCTCGTGCTTGTTCCTGCAATAAGAAAGATCTTTTCGGTGCCGGACGGCGCAAGCTTGCTTGCTGCTATGATCGTGCTTGCGGTAATGGTGCTTCCTTCGATCATAAAGGTATCTATAACCGCACTTGATGCCGTGCCGAGGGAATACGAGGAGGCTTCTCTTGCACTCGGGGCAACAGATACCGAAACGTATTTCCGTGTTTCAGTTCCGGCGGCTAAAAGCGGTATTACCGCCGCCGTCGTGCTCGGTGTCGGCAGAGCGATAGGCGAGGCTATGGCGGTCATGATGGTATCGGGAAACGTAGCAAATATGCCCTCGCTTTTTGAAAGCGTGCGTTTTCTCACCACGGCTATTGCAAGCGAGATGTCATACTCCTCGGGACTTGCCCGTCAGGCGCTGTTCTCGATAGCACTCGTGCTATTTGTATTTATCATGCTCATCAACGCAACGCTCAACTTCTTTTTAAAGCGCAAAAAGGAGAAATAACCATGACAGACACCACAACAAAAAAACTGCAAAAAAGCAGACGCGCGTATATATGCGCAATGAAGGTACTGATGACTGTATCTGTTGTTATCGTAGCTGCACTTGTCATCTTTTTGATATTTTTCGTTTTAATAAAAGGTGTCCCGAACATCACGCTGAAACTTGTCACTACCTCCCCAAGCTACCTTTCGGGGAATATCGGTATTTTGCCCGATATAATGAACACAGTCTATATCATCTTAGCTACTCTCGCAGTCGTTTTGCCGATAGGTGTCGGTGCGGCTGTATATCTGTGTGAATATGCAAAAAACAAAAAAGCGGTAGCGCTCATCGAGTATGCCGCAGAAACACTTTCGGGTATACCTTCCATCATATACGGACTTGTCGGCATGCTGTTTTTCTGTCGATTTTTGAACATGAAAACGTCACTGCTTGCGGGTGCTCTTACTCTTGTTATCATGAACCTTCCGACAATAATGCGAACAACACAGGAAAGCCTCAAGACCGTACCGCAGAGCTACCGTGAGGGAGCATTCAGCTTAGGTGCGGGCAAGTGGCGCACCGTGCGTACCGTCGTCCTTCCCTCATGCGTTGACGGAATCATCAGCGGATGTATTCTTTCCGTGGGAAGAATTCTCGGGGAATCGGCAGCACTGCTCTTTACGGCGGGCTTTGCACATACGCTCAACGGCTTTTTCGAAGGGCTGTCAAGCTCAGGTGCCACGCTGACCGTAGCACTGTATGTTTATGCAAAGGAGCAGGGAGAGTTTGAAGCTGCGTTTGCGATAGCGGCGATACTGCTGATACTGACATTTATAATAAATCTTATATCCGAGCTTGTAGGCAGATTTTTTAAGAAACGGAGAAGCATATGAGTAATATTATTTCTGTAAAAGACCTGTGCTTGTGGTATTCCGAATCACAGGCACTCAAAAATATAAATATAGATATTGAAGAAAAAAGCATAACGGCTCTTATCGGTCCGTCAGGCTGCGGAAAATCGACATTTTTAAAAACGCTCAACCGTATGAACGATCTGGTAGTCGGATGCAAGGTCAAAGGAAGCATCGAGCTTGAGGGCGAGGACATATACGCCCCCGACTGCAACATAACCGAGCTTCGCCGCCGCGTCGGAATGGTATTTCAAAAGCCCAACCCCTTTCCCATGAGCATATACGACAACATAGCGTACGGTCCGCGCACTCACGGCATCCACTCAAAGCAAAAGCTCGACGATATAGTAGAGAAGACCCTGCGTCAGGCGGCACTCTTTGACGAGGTAAAGGACAGACTGCACAAAAATGCTCTCGGACTGTCGGGCGGTCAGATGCAAAGGCTGTGTATCGCAAGAGCTCTTGCGGTGGAGCCGCAGGTGCTATTGATGGATGAACCGACCTCCGCGCTCGACCCAATTTCAACTTCTAAGATAGAAGACCTTGCAATCGAGCTGAAAAAGGAGTATACTATTGTCATAGTTACGCATAATATGCAGCAGGCACTGCGTATCTCCGACAAAACCGCCTTTTTCCTTCTCGGTGAGATAGTGGAATACTCGGACACCGAGACGCTCTTTTCATTGCCAAAGGATAAACGCACCGAAGATTACGTTACGGGTAGATTTGGATAAAACAGGAGGAAATATTATGCGTACGAATTATGATAAACAGTTGGATAAGCTCCACGAGGAGCTGATACTCATGGGCGGAATGTGCGAAAAAGCTATTGCGCTGGCAATAAAGGCACTCACAGACTCAAACGAAAAGCTCATACCCGAGGTCTACAGCACGGATAACGGGATCGATCAAAAGGAAAAGGAGATCGAAAGTATGTGCATGAGACTGCTCTTGCAGCAGCATCCCGTTGCCGGAGATCTGCGAACTGTATCGGCGGCACTGAAAATGATCTCTGACATTGAACGTATAGGAGATCAGGCGTCCGACATCGCCGAAATTGCCGAATATATCATAAAAAACGGACAAAAGCCCTCGCATGAGCTTTCTCTGATGGCAAAAGAAGCTATCTACATGGTCACATCAGCCATAGACTCTTTTGTCAGAGCAGACCTTACCCTCACCGAAAAGGTGATAGCTCATGATGACCGTGTGGATGCTCTGTTTGAAAAAATATGCTCTGATGTTGTCGAGTCGATAAAACATTCGGGAGAAAAAGCAAAATACTATATAGACATTATAATGATAGCAAAATATCTTGAGCGTATAGCAGACCATGCGACCAACATCTGCGAGTGGGTGCGCTATACCGTCACGGGTGTTCATATCACGGATTGACAACATCTAAAAATCAAATCTAATATAAAGGAGTCAGCATGAACAGTAAAAGAATTGCTCTCATAGCACATGACAACATGAAGCCGAGCCTCATCGAATGGTGCGGCAAAAACAAAGAAGAGCTGTCCCGCCACTCTCTTTGCGGTACAGGCACCACCGCAAAAAGAATATGCGAGGCGACAGGTCTTGATGTCGTCGGCTACAAAAGCGGACCGCTCGGAGGAGACCAGCAAATAGGCGCTCTCACAGCCGAGGGGAAGATAGATGCTATAATTTTCTTCTCCGACCCTCTGACAGCTCAGCCTCACGACCCCGATGTCAAGGCGCTTTTGCGTATAGCTCAGGTATACGACATACCGATAGCAAACAACCGTGCTACCGCTGACTGCATAATAGCTGCCATTAAGTGTATCGGAGGCAACGAATGATATACATACTTGAGGATGACGAGAGCATCCGCAATTTTGTCGGATATGCGCTCAACAATTCGGGGCTGCCCTCTCAGGGCTTTTCTACCCCGTCGCAATTTTGGAAAGCAATAAAAAACGAGGTGCCCGAGCTTCTTTTGCTTGATATCATGCTTCCCGAGGAGGACGGTCTGCAAATACTCTCAAAGCTGCGCACCTCCCCAGAGACAAAGCAGCTGCCCATCATTCTTCTAACTGCCAAGGGCACCGAATATGACAAGGTCATAGGTCTGGACAGCGGTGCCGACGACTATATTTCAAAGCCGTTTTCAATGATGGAGCTGATATCAAGAATAAAGGCTCTGCTGCGCCGCACACAGCCAAAAAAAGCAGAACCGGAAGAATACACGATAGGCGAGCTCTACCTTTGCCCGTCAAAGCACATCGTGCGTGTAAAGGAGCAGGATATTTCTCTCACGCTCAAGGAGTATGAGCTGCTCTGCCTGCTTGTGACGAACAGCGACACCGTATTTACCCGTGATATTATCCTTCAGCGCATATGGGGCTTTTCCTTTGACGGAGAAAACAGGACGGTCGATGTTCACATCCGTACCCTGCGCACAAAGCTGGGCGAATGCGGCGACATCATTGAAACCGTGCGAGGAATAGGCTACAAAGTCAGCGGGAGCACAAAGAAATGACCAAAAAAATATTCCGCAGTATATTTGCGGTATCACTTCTCACTCTCGTCTGCTCAATACTGCTCATCGTCGTTATGCTAAACACCCTTTTCATAAAAAAAGTGGAAAGCGACCTTGAAAGCGAGGCAAAGCTTGCGGCGCACGCAATAGAGCTTGTCGGAGAGGACTATTTCGCAAATCTCGATACGCCCAACCGCATCACATGGATAGGTGAAGAAGGTACGGTCATATACGATTCGCAAAGAGACGCATCATCTCTTTCAAACCATGCTGACAGAGAGGAATTTATCGAGGCAAAAGAAACGGGTGTCGGGCTGAGTCAACGCTACTCAGACACAATATCGGCGCAAACGGTAAACTATGCGCTCAGGATTTCCGATGGCAGCGTTGTCAGGATCTCAAGCCAGCAGCATACCGTATGGTCGCTGTTCTTAAATGCGGCACAGCCGTTTGTGCTCGTGGTGGTGCTGGTACTCATTCTCTCGGGCTCCTTATCGGTAAAGCTGTCTAAAAAGATCGTACAGCCGATAAACGAGCTAAAGCTTGAAGCGCCCGAGATATCAATGATGTATGATGAGCTGTCTCCCCTGCTTCATAAAATAAAGCGGCAGAATGAGCTGATACAAACTCAGATGACCGACCTGCGAGAGTCGGCTGAGAAATTTCAGACGATAACGAAAAATATGTCTGAGGGTATAATCATTCTCGACAACGACTCAAAAATTTTATCCTACAATCCCGCATCGGTGCATCTGCTCGGCGCAAGCACCGCATTTATCGGCGAGAGCGTTCTTACGCTCAACCGCACCGAGTCCTTTGTCAAATGCGTAAAAGAAGCGTTGAGCGGCTCCCACAGCAAATGTATGCTCTCCGACTCAGAGCGAACATATCAGATATTTGCCAATCCCGTAACAGTCGCAGGTGAGATAACAGGCGCCGTCTTGGTCATACTTGACGTGACCGAGCGTGAGCGTGGGGAGGCTATGCGCAGGGAGTTTACCTCAAATGTGTCGCACGAGCTGAAAACTCCGCTCACATCTATCTACGGCATATCCGAGATAATGGCAAACGGAATAGTAAAAGCGGAGGATATGACTAAATTCGCAAAGGATATCAACTGCGAATCGGGCAGACTCATCACCCTCGTAAACGATATAATCAGGCTGTCACAGCTTGATGAAAACACCTTCTCCGAGCAAAAGGAGACGGTGGATATCTGCGGTATAGCAAAGGAGGTTGCGGGACACTTGAAGACCGCCGCCGACGAGAAAAAAGTCAGCATAAGCGTAGAGGGCTCCGCCGCTGAAGTTAACGGTATCTACTCGGTGCTGTATGAGATGGTATACAACCTATGCGACAATGCTATAAAGTACAACCGTGAAAACGGAAGCGTGAAGATAATCATAGAAAATTCCCCGTCTCCTACCCTGACCGTAAGCGACACCGGTATCGGAATACCGAAAGAACATCTGTCACGGGTTTTTGAGCGCTTTTACAGAGTGGATAAAAGCCACTCAAAATCTATCGGAGGCACAGGACTCGGTCTTTCTATCGTAAAGCACGCAGCCGCATACCACAACGCAGAGATATCTATATCGAGCGAGCTTGACCGAGGCACATCTGTCACGGTACGGTTTTAAAAATAACATAAGCTGAATATACAAAAAAAGCGGGCAGTGCCCGCGCCCATCCTCCCGCCTATTGTATCTTTGGTTCTTCTTTAACTCAACCAACCGGCGGGGCGTAATTTCGCAATTTCCTATAAAATAAAAAACCTCGTGAAGCAGCGATATTTGCTGCTCCACGAGGTTTTTTGCCCAAAAATCCGAAAAACTATTCTCCGAGTGCCGTAAGAACATCCGGATCAAGTGCTGTTACGGGCCAGCCGTCAGCCGTCCACACAATTTTACTGATGTGAAGCTGTATTTTTCCGCTCTCCGTAATACCAAGCTCTTCGTTTGCTCTGTAGGGCCATGATTCGGAGACCATATATGCGTTTCCTTCCGCATCCTCAAAATATTGAGCATGAGCCGCACCTTCTATGCCGTCCTTCCACTCTGTCAGACGTGTGCCGCCGCTTCCGCTGAGAAGGGCTGTTCCGTCCTTGTCAACATACGGTCCGTACACGCTCTCACTACGTCCTACTGCCCAATAATATGTGCCCTTGCTCAGTCCCCCTCTTGCAGTAAAGAGATAATAATAATTCCCGTGTTTTATTAGGTACGGCGCCTCCATATCATGGTTGCCTTGTGCAATGTGATATGCCGTTGTATCGCTCTCGTCGAGCATTCCCGTCTCGGGGTCTATCTTGCGCATGAAAATGCCTTCCCAATATGAACCGAAAATCAGGAACACCGTCCCGTCATCATCAATAAAAATATTCGGATCTATACAGTTATACTGATCTCCCGTGTATGAGCGTATTACCATACCCTTATCCGTCCAATCATTTTTTGACGGGTCATCGGTAACTGCTACGCCTATAGCTGAGTTTTGGCTGCCTGAGCTTGAGGTGCAGTAGTAGAGATAATACTTGTTCCCTATCTTATATGCACCGGGTGCCCATATAGAGGCGCCTCCGCTGACGGAAGACAGCCAGGACGGACGCTCGCTTAGTGCATATCTGTCAGCGTGCAAGGTCCAGTTTATAAGGTCGGTGGAAGTCTTTAGCGTAATAGGTCCTGTCATATTGTAGTTGTAATAAACACCGTTATGGTAAAGTATTTCAGGACAGCTCGAGGAACCTATATAATCTCCCGAAAGTGCGAGTACATAAGGGTACTCCCCATCCCCGTCACTAAGTTTTTTAAAGTGCCATTGCTGAGTATCGGCGGCACTGTATGCTCCCTGCTGTACATAAACACTGCCGTCCTCATCGGAAATTACTGTAGCGGCAAGCATGCTGCTTGTATTTACGAGAACGCAGCTTCCTATCGTGCTGTCGGTAGAGTATATGTTCCACCTTTTCGATGCGTCGTTTGTACCGTTAAGGCAAACCGAAAGCGTGTTTTCGTTCTCGTCCCCGTCTGTGGTAATTACGGCAAGGTGCATACGTCCCGACATATTCTCAAAGGTGTATGTTCCGTCATCGTTTCTGTGTGCGCGCCACATCTGAGAAAGGTCTGCGGCGTAATCCATCGGCTTCACAACGGCATTGTCGGAATTTCCAAAGTCCTCGCTTGTAAGAGCGCCCTTGCCGTATGTATCCGAATTTTTTGTGCTGACAGAGTATATTGCACCGTCCTCAAGTGTCACACTGTACAGCCTTTGTATATTGGTCTCCCCCTCGGATACCGGAGTAAACACCGATGCTCCGTCGGCATAAACTATGTCTCCCGCAAAGCCCGCAAATGTATCTGCGGCAACCTGACCCGTCGCCACAAGCGTCCGGTCAAGCACTATCGTTCCGCTGCCCGTATAACGCTCAAAACCAATCGCATGCAGATATGCAGTACCGCCCTCATCAACATTGAGCGTGGGGCTCTCGGTGGCGGTATGGTTTGACGACTCGGACATATTTGTAATTACCGTTCCCTCACCTATAACAAGCTTGCCGCCGTCGGCAACACTCATAACAGCACCACCTGTTTTGTTTCTGGTAAATACGGTAATATTATTAAAAATGTACTCTCCCGCAAAGGTTGCAATTATTTCTTTGTCTCCGAGAATAAATGTACCTCTCTGAAGACCGTTGCCGTTCTTCGCCTCGTTGACAACCGTACTGCCCTCTCTGTAATCCTTTTCTCCGACGACCGCAGTTATAAGCACCGGCGTCATCGTAACGGGAAACGTGTAATCCACGCTGACAAATCCTCTTCCCGTTTCAACTATCGTTCCTCCGTCTTTTACCACGGATATAATGCCGTTTCCGTCAAGAGCACCGTACAGCGCCTTTGAGCTTGTATCTGTCAGACCGTCATTTGAATTGCTCGACGTGCAAAGACCGCTTGTCGAGCCGTGTGCATGATATCCTATTACCGTGCTCGTAAGCTGCGGCTCTGCCCCGACCGTAACAAGTTCCTGTATGCTGGCTATAATACCGATATTTGATGCAGGCACAACACATACTATCATAACCACACTCAATAAGAAGCTCAAGATTTTGCGCAAGTACAATTTTTTGTTCATTTTTGTTTTTTCCTCCTTGTTTTTTTGATATCGCATATATGCTTGTGCCAAATTATACCATATCAGTTAGTTTTTGTAAATAACTTAACAGAACATATCATACGCTTTATATCTGATTTCATACTAAAACTATCGTTCTTTTGCCAAATAATGGGTGTCTGCAAGACGGCGGCATCCGTCCTGTGCAAAACATTCAACAATAGCTTTTTTGACAAAAATGAGCGTGAAGAAGCTTTTTGACAAGAAGCCTCTTCACGCTCATTTTATTATTCTCCGCTGTTCGGGCGGTTGTAAAAATATTTATTTTTATCTTTCTTCTCTGAAATAAGACAGACCTAAGCTTGCAGGCGGTTGGCTGTCTTTTTTGTTTCTGACGCTGGTAAAGATAAGCACGATGATAGTAACAACATAAGGAAGCATCTTGAACAGCTCCTTACCTGCAAAGCTGACACCCGTAATATAGCTGCTCGCTATATAAAGCGCACCGAAAATTATCGAGCCGGGGATGGCTACGTTCGGCTTCCATACCGTAAATATAACGAGAGCTATCGCAAGCCAACCGATGTCGTCGATACAATATTCCCAGTTGCCGTGCAGATAATCCATAATAAATGAAAGTCCGCCGAGTCCCGCAATTCCGCAGCCTATGCAGGTCGCAGAGTATCTGTACAAGGTAACATTGATACCTGCCGCATCCGCTGTTGCGGGGTTCTCTCCGACAGCACGGAGATGAAGTCCTACCCGTGTGCGTTTAAGCACAAATGACGCCGCAAGGGCTACTGCTATGGCAAGATAAACGAAAATACCGTGTGAAAGGAATATCTCGCCGAACCATCCAAGGCTGTCCGCAAAGGGCAGACTCGCTGTAAAATACTTGCTTCCCTTTGTATAGATTATTCCGGTCTTATCTATCATAAAATCGGAAATTCCTACTCCGAAGGTGGTGAGCGCCAGACCCGTAACATTCTGGTTTGCTCTGAGAGTAACGGTCAGAAAGCTGTAGATAAGTCCCATCAGCGCTCCGCCGAGAACGGTTGCGATTATCGGAATTATGACTGCAAGGACAGCGTTTACATTGCTTTTAACCATTGAAAAATAGATATACTCGGCATAACAGCCGCAAGAAGCGCCGACGCACATTACACCCGGAATACCGAGATTGAGATGTCCTGACTTTTCCGTGATAGTCTCACCCGTGGAGCCGAACAAAAACGCCATACCGAGACGTATCGCACTGACAATAAATGCTAACATCAGCCGTTCTCCTTTCCGTTTTTACGAAATACGACCTTGTACTGTAAAAAGAATTCGCATCCGATTATAAACAAGAGTATTATACCCGTTACTATATCCGAGATGGAGCTGGGCAGGCGGAAATCCGTCGAGACCTGCTGTGCTCCCTTATCAAGAAATACGACGAGGAAGGTCGTAAGCACCATGTAAAGAGGATTGAACTTTGCAAGCCAGGACACCATAATAGCGGTAAAGCCCTGACCGCCTGCGGTTTCTGTGCTTATCGTATGGTTGGTTCCGCCGACAAGCAAAAGTCCTGCCACACCGCACATAGCTCCCGAAACAAGCAAGGTTCTGATAACTACCTTTTTTACACTTATTCCGATATACTTTGCCGTATTTTCGCTCTCGCCTACGACAGAGATCTCATATCCCTGCTTGCTGTATTTGAGATATATATAAACTACCGCCGTCAATACTGCAACGATAATAATGTTTAGCAGATACGCATGGTCAAAGAGCACGGGGAAACCATACTCATGCATTGGAGTCAAAACTCCCGAGCCGTCCTTTACGTGGACCTTTAGAAAATAAGCAACAAGCTGTATCGCAACATAGTTCATCATAAGAGTGAACAAGGTTTCGTTTGTGTTCCAAAAAGCCTTAAAAACAGCCGGAATGAGCGCCCATATCATACCCGCAGCTATACTTGCGGCTATCATAACGGGGATAAGAAGTCCGAGCGGCAGCTTGTCCCCAAGAAATACCATGACTATCACCGTCGCAAGACCGCCTACGAGCACCTGTCCCTCTGCTCCGCAGTTCCAAAAGCGCATCTTGAATGCCGGAGTTACGGCAAGAGAGATGCAGAGCAAGATAGCTATCCCCTGCAAAAGATTCCACACTCTTCTCGAGGTTCCGAGAGCACCGTCGATCATTGACTTGTATATATCTATCGGATTTTGCTTTGTAAGCAGCACTATGACTGCTGCGGACACGATAAGTGCCGCCGCAATAGCTATGGCTCTGACAAGAATTCTGTATTGCCATGACACAGCGCTGCGTCCTCTGTTTACTATATGAAACAGGGGGGTATGCTGTTTTTTCTCTTTTCCTGCCATCACTCTGCCTCCTTATCTGCACTGTCCTCCGAGACGGATGTTGACTTTGTCATGAGCATTCCTATCTCGTCTTTTTTCGCTGTTCTGCCGTCGACCACACCCGTGATCTTTCCTGAGTTTATGACGATGATCCTGTCGCAAAGCTCCATAAGCACGTCGAGGTCTTCTCCTACGAAGATCACAGCGACTCCCTTTTCTTTTTGTTCATTCAAGAGATTGTATATGGTATACGAAGCGTTTATATCAAGGCCTCGCACGGGATATGCAACCATAAGCACGGAGGGGGCTGCCGCTATCTCTCTTCCTACGAGCACCTTTTGTACATTTCCACCCGACAGCTGACGCACGGGGGTAGTAGCGCCCGGAGTCACTACCTCAAGGCTCTCTATGATCTTCTCTGCAAGGTCCTTTGGTTCCTTTCTGTGAAGGAACATCGATTTTCCCTTTCTGTAGCTACGCAGCATCATATTGTCTATGATATCCATGTTGCCTACCAGACCCATGCCGAGTCTGTCCTCGGGAACAAAGGAAAGTCTGACACCGAGATCCCGTATCTCCATAGGGGTCTTGTCACGGAGATTTTCCTTTTCTCCGCTCTCCGGAACATAATATAATATATCTCCCGAGTCAACATGGTGCAATCCCGCGACCGACTCAAGAAGCTCCCTCTGACCGCTGCCCGCAATTCCCGCAATTCCGAGAATCTCTCCCGAGCGTGCGGCAAACGAGATATCGTCGAGAACCTTTCTTCCGTCTTCGTTTGTACTTGTTATATGTGAGAGCACAAGACGGTCAACGGGGTCTTTCGGCTCGCTTCTGTGAATGTTCAGATCCACCTTTTTCCCCATCATCATCTCGGTAAGCTCCGCCTCTGTCGTAGCCGCCGTCTCTACCGTTGCCACGTGCTCTCCCTTGCGCAGGACCGCTACACGGTCGGATATCGAGAGCACCTCATGCATCTTGTGGGTGATGATGATGATAGACTTGCCGTCTTCCTTCATCTTGCGAAGCACGGCAAACAGCTTTTCGGTTTCCTGCGGGGTAAGCACCGCCGTAGGCTCATCAAGTATAAGTATATCGGCGCCTCTGTAAAGCACCTTTAGTATCTCTACCGTCTGCTTTTCCGAAACAGACATATCACTTATTCTTTTTTGCGGATCCATCAAAAAGCCGTAGCGCTCGGTGATCTCAAGCACCTCGCGGTTGACCTGTGACATATTGAACTTTTTCTTGTCTTTTATACCGAGCACGATATTCTCGCTGGCGGTAAAAATATCGACAAGCTTGAAATGCTGATGGATCATTCCTATTTTGCATTCAAAAGCATCCTTCGGAGATCTTATGACAACTTCTTCTCCGTTTACAAATATTTCGCCCGAGTCGGGATAGTATATTCCTGCGACCATATTCATAAGGGTCGTTTTTCCGCTTCCGTTCTCACCGAGAACAGCCAATATTTCCCCACCGTATACAGTAAGGTCGCAGTTGTTGTTCGCCACGACCTTGCCGAATGTTTTGGTAATATTACGGCATTCCAAAGCAATTCTCTTTTCCAAGTACCGTTACCTCCGAAAGAAATTCAAAAACAAATTATAATAGGATACAAAAGCTGTAATAAAGCAAAGTAAGGCGGAACAGGTTAATGTCCCGCCTAAATTGCATAAGTTAAATCAGAATTCCTGATTGAGAAGTGTAATTCCGTCGATCTTTACGTCAAAGTAGGGAGCAGAACGATACTCGGACTCATGGAAATAGCCGCCGGAGATAGCTTCGGTATCGGGAGTAAAAGCACTATCCGTGTCAACGTCTGCCTTGTAGCTTTCAAGCTTCTGTCCGTTTACCGTAAAGCTTGAAGTGTCAAATACATGAAGCGTTCCTGCCTTGAACTTTTCAACAGCGGTCTTGATAGCATCTGCTGTGCCTTCCGCCGCAACATCAAGATTTATACCCGTAAGAACTACAGAGCCTTCCGAGATACCGCCGCACCAGTCGGTCTTGATATCCTCGCCTGTAGCTACACATTTGATGATGTAGTTGAAATAAGGTGCCCAGTTGATAGCAGAAGAAACGATAAAGGTCCCGGGGCATGAGTCATATGTGCTTCCGTTGTAAGAAACATTGGGTACTCCTGCGCTCTCGCAAGCGGAGGGTGCGCCCATAGAGTCAGCGTGCTGGCTGATGAGCTTGCATCCGGATGAGATGAGCTTTTCAGCGGCATTCTTCTCTTCTGTTGCATCATACCAGCTTCCCGTGAACTGTACTTCCATTGTAACCGTGGGGCATACGGACTTTGCTCCGAGATAGAAGGAGGTATAACCCGAGATAACCTCAGCGTATGTGAATGCGCCGACATATCCGATCTTAGCTTCATCAGCGGTAAACTTGCCTGCCTTGATCATTTCGTTGAGCTTCATACCTGCAGCAATACCTGCAAGATATCTTCCCTCATAGATAGAAGCGAAAGCGTTGTGGAAGTTTGAAAGTCCCTCTGTATGAGCTGTCGTTCCCGTAGCGTGGCAGAACTGTACGTCTGTAAATTCCTTTGCCGCCTTGAGAATGAAGCTCTCATGTCCGAAGGAGTTTGCAAATATAAGATCGCATCCCTGATCGACCAAGTCTGCCGCTGCCTCATAGCATGCAACGTCCTCGGGAATGTTCGTCTTGATGATGACCTGCTCGTTGCTAAGACCTACAGCGGTCTGAACGGCCTTTGCAGCATTGATGAAGTTGAGGTCATATGTTGACTTTTCATCATGCAGGCAGATAAAGCCTATCTTGAAATCCTCTGCAACCTTATAATCCACGGTAACATCGGATACCGCAAGAGGAGAGTCGCTAAGTCCCTTGCCTGCCGCATCGCCGCTGCAGGAAGTAAGAAGCGAGCCTGCTGACAAAAGCATCACAGCGGAGAGTACCAATGCGAGTAACTTTTTCATTTTTTTTAATTCCTTTCAATTTTTAAAATCAAAACGGGCATGATTTAAATAAAAACAATGCCCGATTTACACTATTATTTTACAAAAAATTCACAATAAATTCAATGCATAATAATCACAAATTTCGACATTTGTTTTTATGCACAATAAGCAGTTTTTACAAATAGATGTTCTGTTGCTTTTCTCTTTTCCTTTTCGGGGCGCAAACGGCACTGCCGATGCGGGGTCTTGCGGCATTTAATAATTTGTTAATCCGTGCATTTAATAAATTTAACTTTTATATTATAGAAAAAACTTGAATATTGAAAGAAAATATTATATAATCATTATATTGTAGGGTAGTTTTGATTTTTAAAAGCTCATTTTCACAGCGAAAGGAAAATATATATGCATAACGAAAAGGAAAAAACCCAGACCTTCCGTGTCAGAAACGAAAAGGACACGGAAATGAAGCTCATACTAACAACAGTCTACGATGCGCTCGTAGAAAAGGGATACAATCCGATAAATCAGATAGTGGGCTATCTTCTCTCGGAGGACCCGACTTATATTACGAACCACAACAGCGCACGTACTCTGATACGCAAGCTCGACAGAGACGAGATACTCAACACCATCGTTGCGTATTACCTCGGAGTGTGACCCTTTACAAATGAAAAGTGAAGCAACCTCCCTCAAGCGCTCCCCGGTCCTGCTTTGCAAAGACAGGCAGATATGTCTGCACGGTAAGGTCGTATGCGGCAAAAAGCTCGGCAGGACTCTCGGCTTTCCTACGGCGAACCAAATGTTCTCCAAAGAAGCTGCCGTACCCGAATGCGGCATATACGCAAGCATCGTCGAGATACGGAGCAAGCGTTACTGCGCTGTATCAAACGTAGGCACAAGACCTACCGTAGACGGCACGTATATAAACTGCGAAAGCTACATCATAGGCTATTCGGGCGAGCTTTACGGGGAAGATATAGACACGACCTTTGTTGCGTTTATCCGAGAGGAGCAAAGGTTTTCTTCTATCGAAGAGCTGAGACTCGCAATAGAGGCGGACGTGTCATGCGCTCTTGAATTTTTTTCCGAGTGGGGTAAAGCGCAAGCGAAAAAAAGTGAAGGATAAAAGAGAATGATGCAAAAAAAACATATATTCCGAGCCATAACAGCACTTGTTTCAGCTCTTTTGCTATGCTCTTTTCCCGTTTTTTCGGTGTCGGCGGCAGAAACGCCTACGCCCGAAAGGATAGGGGCGGCGTATCTGTACAATATCGAAAATGACAAGGTAATATTTGAATACAATTCCGAGGCACAGCTGTATCCCGCAGCATCGGTAAAGGTGATGAGCGCAATCGTCGCTTACGAGGCGCTGTCGGACAAGATGGATACATACATTGATATCACAAAAGAAATGATAAGCGGCGCATCGGGAAACCATATCGCCATTGAGGCGGGAGAGCGGATAATAGTACGGGATCTTTTCTATGCGATGCTGCTAAAGGGCGCAAACGATGCGGCATATGTGCTTTCATATGCCGCACACGGATCGCTGTCTGCATTTGTAGACCAAATGAATGTACGTGCGGCAGAGCTCGGGATGACACAGACGCATTATACAAATCCGACGGGAATGCACGATGAGCTTATGCTCAGCTCCGCATATGATCAGGCGCAGGCAGCAAAGGTGTTCTGCTCTTACACGGAGCTTGTCGAGATGTCAAGCGTGTCAAAGCATGTTATTGAAAAGACCGACCATTGCCAACAGCGAAACATTTACAACAGAAACGCCTTCGTGTCAAAGGTAAATTCCCTCGGCACGATAAAATACTATTATGAGTACGCAAAGGGTGTCAGCTTCGGAAGCACGGATGAAGCGGGCGACTCGTTTGTTACAATGGCGCAAAAGGATGGGCTCAGCTACATATGCGTCATACTCGGCGGAGAAGAGAGCGAGAACGGAGAGAATATTTATGCTTTTGAGGCGGCAACAGCCTTGCTCGACTATGCTCTTGACGGCTTTGGCTATGTAGAGGTGCTCAACACCGAAAAATTTGTACACGATATGCCTGTAACGCTAAGCGAAGAGACAGATCGGGTCATGCTCATACCTGCGGGAAAGATAAAGGCATATCTCCCCTATGACATCGACATAGATACGGATATTACATACACTTACACACTCAGCTGTGAGAGTCTGACCGCACCCGTAAAAGAGGGACAGGCGGTGGGGCATATCTCCGTGTATTACGGGGACACTCTTTTGGGTACGGAACAGCTCGTAACACAAAACGAGGTAAAGCTGAGTGCCTTTCTCTCAACGCTTGAACACATAAAGACCTTTACCAAAAGCAAATTTTTCATCTGCACTTCAGCGGCGCTGATCGTAGTCACGGTGGGATTTGTTCTTATCAACAGCTTCGTTCGTGAGAGAAAAAGAAGAAAACGCTCTGTCCGTTACAGATAACGAGAAAAAATCGAGAGGAAACGGCTTTGAAAAAATTAGTTTTGTTTTTATGTCTGATAGCGGTATGCTCACCGCTGCTGTCCTGCTCAGCGACGCAGAGCGGAGGAGGGGAGCACTCTTCTGAGCAAAGCGGCAATTCGACACAGGCGGAGGACGGCACCGACGGCTCAGAGAACACGGGCGCACCGACGCAGGGCATCGACAGATTTGCGGACAGCATCAAAACGGCAGACAGCGCACTTGATGCGCTCCCCTCGACAGACCTTGAGGGGATGTCGTTCATATTCACGTGTACCGACACAAAAAAACTGTTCGGGGAGCCTGCCGAAACGGTGCTCTCGCAGACTCAGTACGGCAGAATAGACAAGCTAAATGACAAGCTCAACACACAGATAATTCAGACGCAAGCCGACACAGACTCGATAAAGTCGGGGCTTTTAGAAGCAAAAAACTCGGGAATGGTCTACTCGCATCTGCTCTCGGTAAGCGTCTCCGATATCGGAGCACTGTCCTACAACGGGCTTATCGGAAATATACAGTCGCTTCCCTTCGTTGATACGTCAAAGCCGTACTACGATGCGGATTTTTGTGCGGAGATGCGTACAAGCTCGGGGCTTTACGCTCTTTATGGCGATGCGTGCCTTGACACGGGCTCTCGCATGGCGGTATTATACAACGACACCCTGGCTCAGAGCATAGGCATAACAGCGATGGAGCAGTTGGTGAGCGAGGGCGGCTGGACATATGACAAAATGAACGAATACGCAAAAGCTGCCGCCGCCGTACAGGTAAACGAAAGCGGCGTCATCGGAGTGCTTTGCTCCGACACGGACAAAATGCTCTGCTCAGCCTATGTTTCGGGCAAAATGGAGAGCATAGTGCGCACAGACAGCACTCTTTCGCTAAACGACAACCGAGACAAGGGCGATGTTCTTTCGTCAAAGCTTGCGGAGCTGCTCGCAGGCGGCACATACCATGCCGGAGGTATGGGTGAGGTCACGGCTGACGATATCTTTAGGTCCGGACAGGCGCTTTTCTATATGACAGAGCTGGGCAGTATAGAAAGCATCTACAACATGAACGATGTATGGGGACTGCTGCCTCAGCCGAATGCCGAGGCAGGCGCAGAATACTGCGCTCCTATCTCAAAGAGCACCTCAGTCATCTGTTATCCCGACTCGTCCGCAGACCTAAACGAGGTGGGACTGATGACCGAATGTCTCTTTGCCTGCTCCTGCGATGTGCTCGAGGCTATGACTCTCGACAGATACTTTCACGGTTATGTCAGAAACGAAAAGACCTACCTGATGCTTGAAATGCTGATACCAAACACAGAGAGCGATTTCGTTTTATGCTATTCCGACGAGTTTGCGAATTTCAACGAAGGAACGCTTGATGCGTTTATCCGTGCGTGCAGATCCGAAAACACGTATTCACGCATTTACGCCGCAAACAGGGCCTCCGCAAACAGGTCGCTGTCATTTGTAAGATAGCATTTTACGTATTTTTTGGCCGCTTGCCCCATTTTTTGATAAAAATGTTTGGAAAAGTAGAAATTTGTTATTTACAAAAGTCGAAAATAGTGCTATTATTATTAGAGGTATAAAAGTTATTTATATAAATCATTTCAGGAGGAAATAATCCATGGCAAGACAAAAGCTTTCGATGGACGGTAACACCGCTGCGGCTCATGTAGCATATGCGTTTACAGAAGTAGCCGGCATTTACCCCATCACCCCTTCAAGCCCTATGGCTGACTACTGCGACCAGTGGGCAGCTACAGGCAAAAACATTCTCGGCGAGCCCGCTCTCAACATTTTCGGTGAGAAAGTAAGCGTTGTCGAAATGCAGTCAGAAGCAGGCGCCGCAGGTACCGTTCACGGTTCACTTGCAGCAGGTGCTCTTACCACAACATTTACAGCATCTCAGGGACTTCTTCTCATGATCCCGAATATGTATAAGATCGCAGGTGAGCTTCTCCCCAGCGTATTCCACGTATCCGCTCGTTGCGTAGCTTCACACGCACTCAACATCTTCGGCGACCACTCAGACGTTTATGCTTGCCGTCAGACCGGTTTTGCTATGATGGCTGAGTCCAATCCTCAGGAGGTTATGGACCTCTCCGCTGTAGCTCATCTCGCTACTATCAAGGGAAGAGTTCCGGTACTCAACTTCTTCGACGGTTTCCGTACATCTCATGAGATCCAGAAGATAGAAACATGGAGCTTTGATGAGCTTCGTGAGCTCGTTGATATGGACGCTGTTGCAGCATTCCGCAAGAGAGCTATCAACCCCGAGCATCCCGTACTCCGCGGTTCCGCTGAGAACGGAGACATCTTCTTCCAGCACAGAGAAGCTTGCAACAAGTTCTATGAAGAGTTCCCCGCTATCGTTGAGGAATACATGAACAAGGTAAACGAGAAGATCGGTACCGACTACAAGCTCTTCAACTACTACGGCGCACCGGATGCTGACCGCATCATCGTATGCATGGGCTCCTTCTGTGACGTTGCTGAAGAAGTTATCGACTACCTCAACGCTAAGGGCGAGAAGGTCGGCCTTGTAAAGGTAAGACTCTACAGACCTTTCGTAGCTTCCAAGCTTATCGAAGCTATCCCCGCTACAGCAAAGAAGATCGCTGTTCTTGACAGAACAAAAGAGCCCGGCGCTCTCGGCGAGCCTCTTTACCTTGATGTTGTTACCGCACTTGCTCAGGGCGGTGTCAACGCAAAGGTCGTAGGCGGTAGATACGGTCTCGGCTCAAAGGATACAACTCCTGCCAGCGTATTCGCTACATTTGAAAACCTCAAGGCTGATGCTCCCAAGAACAACTTCACCATCGGTATCGTTGATGACGTTACAGGCACATCTCTCGAGGAAAAGCCCGCTCCCGACACTTCTGCAAAGGGTACTATCTCCTGCAAGTTCTGGGGTCTCGGCGGCGACGGTACTGTCGGTGCAAACAAGAACTCCATCAAGATCATCGGTGACCATACCGATAAGTATATTCAGGCTTACTTCCAGTATGACTCAAAGAAGACCGGCGGTGTAACAATATCACACCTGCGCTTCGGTGACAGCCCCATCAAGTCTCCCTACTACATCACAAAGGCTGACTTCGTTGCCTGCCACAATCCGTCATACATAGTCAAGGGCTTCAAGATCGTAAACGACGTTAAGCCCGGCGGCACATTCCTTCTCAACTGCCAGTGGAACGCAGAGGAGCTTGAGTCTCACCTGCCCGCTGAAGCAAAGAGATACATTGCCGAGAACAACATCAGCTTCTATACTGTTGACGCTATCAGCAAGGCAAAAGAGATCGGTATGGGCAAGAGAACGAACACCATTCTCCAGTCTGCATTCTTCGCTCTCGCTAACATCATGCCCATCGCTGAGGCTGTTGACTACATGAAGTACATGGCTAAGAAGTCTTACCTCAAGAAGGGTGAGGCTGTAGTTGAAATGAACTACAAGGCTATTGACGCAGGTGTTGAGGCTATCGTTAAGGTTGACGTTCCCGCATCCTGGAAGGATGCTGTCGATAACAGCGCAGCTGAGATCGCAACAGAGGGCCGTCCCGAGGTCATCAAATTCGTTAACAACATCGTTACTCCCGTTGGTAAGATGGACGGTGATTCACTTCCCGTTTCTGCTTTCGTTGAGTATGCTGACGGTACATTCCCGCAGGGTAGTGCCGCATATGAAAAGCGCGGTGTTGCAGTTGACGTTCCCGTTTGGAACGCTGAGACATGTATCCAGTGTAACAACTGTGCATTCGTATGTCCTCACGCTGCTATCCGTCCCTTCGCTCTTACAGAGGAAGAGGCTGCAAACGCTCCTGCTGATACAAAGTACGCAGCAAAGCCTGTTCTCAAGACAAACTACAAGTTCACAATGGCAATCAGTCCTCTCGACTGTATGGGATGTACTCTCTGCGTAAAGGCTTGCCCTGTTGCAGCGAAGAACCCCGAAAACGCTCCTATCGCTATGACAAGCCAGGAATCTCAGCTTGCACAGCAGCCTGTATTTGACTACTGCGTAGCTAACGTTTCCGAGAAGGACGAGATCATCAACACAACCGTTAAGGGAAGCCAGTTCAAGCAGCCTCTGCTTGAGTTCTCGGGCTCTTGCGCAGGATGTGCTGAGACATCATATGCTCGTCTCATCACTCAGCTGTTCGGTGAGAGAATGTACATCTCCAACGCAACAGGATGCTCTTCCATCTGGGGCGGTTCTGCTCCCGCAACTCCTTACACAGTAAATAAGGAAAGCGGATGCGGTCCTGCATGGGCAAACTCACTCTTCGAGGACAACGCTGAGCACGGTCTCGGTATGGCTCTCGGTCAGAAGGCTATCCGTGAAAAGCTCATGGGCAAGGTCGAAGCTATGATGGCTTCCGACAAGGCAAGCGACGAGTTCAAGGCTGCAGCTCAGACATACCTTGATACAAAGGATAACGGCGAAGCTAACTCCACCGCTACAAAGGCACTTGTTGCACAGCTCGAAAAGGCAGCAGCACAGGGTTGCCCCACAGCCGCTGAGATTCTCGCTGAGAAGGAATACCTCTCCAAGAAGTCCGTATGGATATTTGGCGGAGACGGTTGGGCATACGACATCGGATTTGGCGGTCTTGACCACGTAATCGCTTCCGGCGAAAACGTAAACATCATGGTATTTGATACCGAGGTTTACTCAAACACAGGCGGTCAGGCATCCAAGGCTTCCAACATCGGTCAGGTTGCTCAGTTCGCAGCAGCAGGTAAGGCGATTGGCAAGAAGAATCTCGCTGAGATCGCTATGTCCTACGGCTATGTATACGTTGCACAGATCGCTATGGGCGCTGACAAGAACCAGACCCTCAAGGCTCTCGCTGAGGCTGAGGCATACAACGGACCTTCTCTCATCATCGGCTACGCTCCTTGCGAAATGCACGGTGTTAAGGGCGGTATGAACAACTGCCAGGACGAGATGAAGAGAGCTGTTGACGCAGGCTATTGGCAGATGTTCAGATACAATCCCGCTGCAAAGGCTGAGGGCAAGAACCCCTTCACCCTTGACTCCAAGGAGCCTACAGCTGATTATATCGAATTTATCAAGTCCGAGACTCGTTACAGCCGTCTTGCTCAGGCAAATCCCGAAAGAGCTGCTGCTCTCTTCGCAAAGGCTGCCGAAAACGCAAAGGCTAAGTACGAGAGACTTACAAAGTTTGTTGAGCTTTACAAATAATTTGAAAATCTGACAAACCGATAATAAAATCAAGCAAAATACAGCATAGCCGAAGGGCTATGCTGTATTTTTTGCTTTGACAATTTTCTTGCATGGTTTATGAATTCTCTTTATTTTTATACGCTTTTGTGATATAATAGCAGAGCTGTACAGTTTAATATCATACAAAAATCGGAAAAACTGTATCACAGCAAGCTTCATAGCTGTGTTTTTTCTGTGTGCGGCGTTTTGAGCTATGCGCTTTTTTAATTTCAAAAAAGCTTTTTCAGTGAGGTTAATTTATGAAACTGTTATTTAAGCAAAGATTTTTTTCTTGGTTTGACAGCTACGACATTTATAACGAGGCGGGCGAGACGGTATATACCGTAAAGGGCGAGCTTGCTTGGGGACATCTGCTGAGGATCTATGATGCTTACGGCAACGAGCTCGGCGCCGTCAAGGAAAAGGTATGGACTTGGCTGCCGAAGTTTGAAATGTATCTCGGCGACCGTTATATCGGCTGTATCAGCAAGGAGCTCACCTTCTTCAAGCCGAAGTTTAATATTGACTGTAACGGCTGGCAGGTCGACGGTGATTGGTTAGAATGGGATTATACCATTCTAAACGCCTACGGTCAGAGTATCGCTGCCGTATCAAAGGAAATATGGAACTGGACCGATACTTATGTGATAGATGTAAACGACCCGCAGGACACCCTCTGCGTGCTTATGCTTGTTCTTGCTATCGATGCGGATAAGTGTTCGAGAAATGGTTGAGGTATGCTATGGCGTTTGACTATAAGAAAGAATACAAAGAATTTTATATGCCGAAAAGCAAGCCAAGCATTGTACAAGTACCGCCAATGAACTACATTGCGGTTCGTGGCAAGGGGGACCCAAACGATGAGGGCGGCGAATATAAGGCGGCTATCGGTCTTCTCTACGGTATCGCATTCACAATTAAAATGAGCTACAAGGGAGACCACATGATCAATGGGTACTTTGAGTATGTAGTTCCGCCCCTTGAGGGCTTTTGGTGGCAAGACGGTGTTGAAGGTGTAGATTACTCCCACAAAGAAAATTTTAAGTGGATATCTTTGATCCGCCTGCCCGACTTTGTGACACGTGCAGATTTTGACTGGGCGGTTGCACACGCGACAAAAAAGAAAAAAACCGACTTTAGTGCGGTAGAGTTTCTTACATATGACGAGGGGCTTTGCGTGCAGTGTATGCACATCGGCTCGTATGACGACGAGCCTGCAACAGTCGAGCTTATGCATGAATATATGACAGAAAACGGCTATGAGCTTGACATAAGCGACTCCCGCTATCACCATGAAATTTATCTTTCCGATCCGAGAAGGTGTGATATAAGCAAGCTCAAGACGGTCGTGCGACATCCGATCAAGAAAAAACAAGAAAACTAAGCTAAGCATAAAGAAACAGACAGCGAATTTTTCATTATTCGTTAGCCGTGCGAAAGGATTCGAGTCTCCGCCCTCGACGGGCTCCGGTCCGGTCGGCTCTGCCGCTCCCCCGGAGCGACATTCACTACCGACCGTTCGAATTCTATCATCTATATAAGCAGTAAAAAGCGGGCATTGCCCGCCCCCGTCCTCTCGCCTATCGTATCTTTGGATTTTCTATAACTTAACCAAACGGCGGGGCGTAAATTACGCAATTTCCTATGCAAAAATAAATCAATGGCGTAGCCATTGTATATCATCAATTCCGAAGGAATTGCATATCATCAACACGAAGTGTTGTATATCAACAAGCCGCAGGTAGATGCACGCTGGCGCGTGATGAGATACAGCCCCAAAGGGGCTGATGATATACACGACTGCGTCGTGATGATACGCCAAGCCTGCGGCTTGGATAAACAAAAGCAGAACTTTTGTCCGATAGACAAAAGTTCTGCTTTTGTTGGCCTGCCCGAAAGGATTCGAACCTTCGACCTTCAGAGTCGGAGTCTGACGCGCTATCCAGCTGTGCCACGGGCAGATAAGCCGACCATCCTGTCGGCTTTTTTCATTATGCTCGTCAAAACGAGCCTTACCTTATCATTATACATCAAAACGACGGATAAAACAATGCTAAATACAGAAAAAAACAAATTTTCCGAGATAAAATTTACACAAAGCTACACATCGGCTTTTTCTGCGAGCTTCTGCCCCATTACAACACCCATAACGGATGCCATCATAAGACCCCTTGTCCATCCGCTCGAATCTCCGAGACAATGAAGCCCCTCAAGACTTGTGTTAAGGTCTGTATCCATCTTTACTCTGTTCGAGTAAAATTTAAGCTCGGGAGAGTAAAGCAAGGTCTCCGTTGATGCGACACCGGGCACTACATGGTCCATCGCCTGCAAAAAGTTGATGATATTCACCATCGCTCTGTAAGGCATTGCGGCTGTAATGTCACCCGCAACCGCATCGGGTAGTGTTGGCTTTAGGTTTGAATGGGCAAGCTCCTTTTGCCATGTACGCTTGCCGTCGAGTATATCACCAAAGCGCTGAACGAGAATATGCCCCGCACCGAGCATATTTGTCAGCTCTCCTACCTTCTGTGCGTACTCTATCGGCTGATCGAACGGCATATTGAAGTTGTGCGAGACTAAAACGGCAAAGTTCGTATTGTCACTTTTGAGCTGCTTATACGAATGGCCGTTGACTACCGCAAGATCATTGTCGTAGTTTTCCTGACTGACAAATCCGCCGGGGTTTTGGCAGAAGGTACGCACCTTGTTTTTAAACGGCTTTGGATATCCTATGAGCTTCGACTCGTAGAGCACCTCATTTATTTTCTCAATTACCTCGTTTCTCACCTCAACACGAACACCGATATCCACAGTTCCGGGCACGTGCTCGATATTATGCTCCGTGCATATCTTTTCAAGCCAGTCCGCTCCTCTTCTTCCCGTAGCAACCACCACGTCATCCGCCATTATCTCGTACGAATTTCCGCCGCGCTCGCTTGCATAAATACCGCAGCATTTGTTATCCTTTATAATAAGGTCAGAGCATTCACAGCCGAATATTATCTCGACTCCGTGCTCTGTCAGGTGCTTTTCAACAGAAAGGTACAAGTCCTGCGCCTTCTCCGTGCCGAGATGCCTTATCGGGCAGTCCACCAACCTCAGACCAGCCTGTATTGCACGCTTTCTTATCTCCTTTACCTCAGGGTCCCCTGACACACCCTCAATGTGGGTATCCGCACCGAACTCAAGGTATATCTTGTCTGTATATTCTATCATTTTCTGAACGTAGTCATCTCCGAGGAGCACGGGCAGATCTCCCCCTACCTCGCTTGAGAGCGACAGCTTTCCGTCAGAGAACGCACCCGCTCCCGAAAAGCCTGTAGTGATATGGCAGTAGGGCTTGCAGCCAAGACATTTTTTCGTTTTCACCTTCGGGCAATGTCTGTTCTCGACAGACTGTCCCTTTTCGACGATGATAATTCTCTTCTTTGACCCTTGCCGCAAAAGCTCAAGTGCCGTAAAAATTCCCGCAGGTCCTGCCCCGACAATAATTACATCACATTTTTTCATAATTATTAAAACCGCCTTTCTGCACAGAATATCGGCTCCATACGCCGAAAAACCATACTTTTTACACACTCGGTTGATATTATAGCACGCATGTTTTATATAAGTCAATACCAATTTTGTAAATAAAAAACGCATATTTATATGGATGTTGCACAATAAAATCACTTTTTGTCAAACTGTGTACACTATTGCATTTTTCTTTTGCTTATGATAGAATAATGTAAACACCGTATTGTATGCATCTGCATCAAAGTGCGGAACTGATAAAAGAAAGCAAAAAAATGATACAAGAGAAATATCCACTGCTAAGTAAAATAAATTCACCCTCCGACCTGCGCAAGCTGCCGGAGTCCTCAATGCCTGAGCTTTGTCAGGAAATACGCCGTTTTCTCGTTGAAAATGTGAAAAACACAGGCGGACATCTTGCCTCAAACCTCGGTGTCGTTGAGCTGACGGTAGCCTTTCACCGTATTTTTGACTCGCCCAACGACAGACTCATATTTGACGTGGGACATCAGAGCTATGTTCACAAACTCCTCACGGGAAGAAGAGATAGGTTCGATACTCTCAGAGTGCCGGGAGGTCTGAGCGGCTTTACCAAGAGATCGGAGAGCGAGCATGACCCCTTCGGTGCGGGTCACTCGAGCACCTCAGTCTCAGCGGCACTCGGATTTGCCGCGGCAGACAAGATAATGGGCAACGAAAATTACACGGTAGCCGTGCTCGGTGACGGTGCGTTTACGGGAGGGATGATACACGAGGCGCTCAACAACTGTAAAAGCGACCTCAAGCTCATAATCATACTCAACGAAAACGAAATGTCGATATCACGCAATATCGGCGGCTTTGCAAAGTATATTGCAAAGGTACGGGCATCTCACGGATATAACAAGGCAAAAAACAAGGCAAAAGATATCATCGGTTCCATTCCGCTTGTCGGAAAGCCCCTGTATAATGCCGCAAGAGACACAAAGCAGTTTGTCAAAAACTCGCTGTATTCCTCAAATTACTTTGAGGAAATGGAGCTTTTCTATATAGGACCGGGGGACGGAAACGATTATGAAAACACGAGGCGGCTTTTGCTCGATGCAAAACAAAAGGGCGTAAGCGTCATAGTACATCTCAAAACAAAGAAGGGCAAGGGCTACGCTCCCGCCGAGGCTGAGCCTAACAAATATCACGGCATTTTGCCAAAGGGTCAGGTCGAGCAGTTAAATTATTCCCACGTCATGGGCAAAAAGCTCGCAGAAATGGCAAAGGAAAACGGCAGGATATGCGCTATCACGGCTGCCATGTGCGAAAGCACGGGTCTGGCTGAATTTAAGTCAAAATACCCCGACAGGTTCTTTGATGTAGGAATTGCTGAGGAGCACGCACTTACCTTTGCCGCAGGGCTGGCTGCTGCAGGTATGCGCCCGTTTTTTGCGGTATATTCATCCTTTTTGCAGCGAGGATATGACAACATCATACATGACATAGCATTGCAAAGACTGCCCGTGTGTATTCTTATCGACAGGGCTTCCTTTGCAGGCTCGGACGGTCCGACACACCACGGAATTTACGATATTTCCATGCTCTCGGCTGTCCCCGATATGACGCTGTTTTCTCCGATGAGCTTTGTATCTCTCGGCGCCGCTCTCGATATCTGCTCTGCGCTTGATGCTCCGAGCGCTGTCAGATACCCCAACAGTGCCGAGAACAAGAAGATCATGGACTCATTCGACTTTGACGGCAGACTTCTGCCTAAAATCGACCGTGACGGAGAAAGTGTGCCGAGCACTCTGATAGTCACATACGGAAAGCTCACGGCGGAGGCGCTGGAGGCAGAAAATATCATAAGAGCCTCGGGGATGGATGCCGCAACCGTAATGCTCGAACAGCTCATGCCTTACAGGGATGTTGCACAGGCGTTGTGCAAAAAGATCAAAGGCGCAAAGCATATTATTTTTGCCGAGGAAAGCATAAGAGCAGGAGGAGTCGGCATGATGCTGTGCGACACTCTCAGAAAATATCACGCAGAGGAAATATCGGATATGCGCTTCGATATTCTTGCGATAGACGACGGCTTTGTATGCGGTGAGCTTGGCAAAACGCTCTGCCAGAGTGCGCACATATCCGCAGAGGATATCGCAAAAACCGCTCTCGAAGGATAAATTCATACCCATAATAGCCAAAGTGCCGAATATATGACATTTTGGCTATTGTTTTTGTTGCGTATGAAAGTCGATATTTGTATATTTACCGTGTAAAACGGTTGTTTTCCCCGCTTGCTTGACTTGCCCGTTTTTTTTTGCTATACTGTATTATAATAGCATACATGGAAGCTTTTAGGTGGTCTGTGAAGAGGCAGATCGACTCATACCAAAAAAACGAGGCGGATATGAAAACAACATATAAAAACACACTCAAAACGGTCATTGCATTTTTGCTGTGCACGGTGCTTTGCGCAAACATGGCAGCCACGGGCATCGCCGCAGATGAGCAAGAAGCTAACAGCACAGAGCAAGCCACAACGGCAGAAACCGAGCAAGAGAGTCAAGCCACCACCCTGCACGTAAAGGCGGGCGGCACAGGTGACGGAAGCTCGGAGCAGAGCGCACTTTCAGATATCGGTGACGCTTTTGAAGCTTTGGCTCAAAGCGGAGGCAGGATAGTCGTATACGGAAAGTACGAGCTGACCTCGTCAAAATGCCACGACGGAACATGGGGCGCTTTTGTAGAGCCTGCCCACAGCAAAATGATCGCCGTCACGGGCAAGGATGCATTTCTCATATGCGGCGAAAACTACCGCTACTACATGAGCGGTGCTACAAGCTTTGAAAACATAGGCTTTTCGGGAAGCGGAGCGTTCTTGGTAGCCGCACGCTTTAATCCCCTTTGCATGGGGGAAGGAATAAACATTATCGGATTTTTCGACGGGGTATACCTTATCGGCGGCTACAACGGCTCAAACAGCGGAATGACCGACGAGCCGCTTCTCTCTGACAGCAGTATCGAGGTATACAGCGGAAGCTACAAGTACATCTGCGGCTTTAACAGAGGAACGGCGGGCAAGCAATGCACAGGCACGGCTGACATCAGGATATACGGCGGGAACATCAACTGCATTGCGGCAGGTATATCCAACAACAACGCCGCATTTACCTCAAACACTATGAAAAGCATGATAATTTCCGTATCGGGCGGAAGCATCTACAAGATATGCGACACAGATATGACAGCCTTCGGGACGCTCACGTCTCTGTCACTCGACTACACGGGCGGAGAGATAGAAAATATAATCATCTCGGAGCAGACTGATGCCTGTCTCAGCTTTGGAAAAGAGATGAGCGAGAAAGCCTCTGAATTTTTAAAGCTGTTTGACACCTACAAAACAGAAGACGGCACAAAAACCGAAACACGAAAAATAAAGATAGCGTGCGTCGGTGACAATATCACCGCAGGAACGGGCACGCAAGCACCCGAAAGCGAAAGCTACCCTGCAAAGCTCGGTGAGATGCTCGGTAACGCATACGAGGTAAAAAACTTTTCCGAGGGCGGAAAAACGATGCTTTCATCTCTCGGAAGCGCATTTACCCTTACACAGGCATACAAGCAAAGTCTCGAGTATCAGCCAGACGCAGTGCTGATCATGCTCGGAACAAATGACCTTGATGTCATACTCACCGACGAAAACGCTCAAAATGCCCTATACAATGATACGGTCAGTCTTATACAGAGCTATACGGCGCTGGAGTCAAAGCCTGTTGTATATCTGCTCACACCGACGCAACGCACGGATGACAGCGCACTTGACACGGCGCTGAGCGACATCCTCGTCCCGATATACAAGCAGGTCGCAGAAAAAACACAGGTCGGATATGTCGATATATATTCGATCTCTCAGGATATGAAAAACCACTTTCCCGACTCTATCCATCCTGATGCCGTAGCATCTGCGTACATAGCGACATGGCTGTACAGCGCTGTCGTATCAAACAACGCAGTTCATGAACTTGACAAGGACGCATCAGCGGTCGAGGTCATCATCAAAGAAGAGCATCTCCCGCAGGACACAGTCACGGATACTGATGACGATACCGTGTCCGATGATGAGCAAAGCAGAAGCAGCTCTGCGCAATGGGTCATCATATTTATCATTATCCTCATAATATTCGAAGCTGCCATAATTGCAATAGTAATTGTAAGCAAAAAAGGCATTGGCGGCACTCTCAAAAAAGGCACCGACACGCTTTTAAAAAAGATAACACGGCGAAAATAAATATTTAAAAAATGACTTTTCGGAGGAACGGTAGTATGCCAAAATCCAAAAATCAGAAACTGAAGCTGCTGTATATAAAGGATCTTTTAGAGAGCAATACCGACAACAAGCACGGCGTTACCTTAAACGAAATAATCAGCCATCTCGCAAGCAACGGAATAGATGCCGAACGCAAAAGTCTGTATGACGATATTGAGCTTTTGCGTGATGTTTACGGTATGGAAATACAAAGGCAAAAGATCGCAAAACGGGTCGAATACAGACTCACCGAGCGAAAATTTGACCTCCATGAGCTAAAGCTGCTCGGAGATGCGGTGCAGTCATCACGCTTTGTCACAGAGAAGAAAAGCACGGAGCTGATAGGAAAGCTGAAATCCGAATGCAGCAGATACGAGGCTGACAAGCTCTCACGGCAGGTACTTGTCAGCGGCAGAGTCAAGAGCATGAATGAGAGCATCTATTTCAACATAGATACTGTCTTTGATGCGATAGCAAGCGAGAAGTGCATAACGTTTAAGTATTACAGCTACACCTTTGATAAACAAAAGAAATTCCACAGAGACGGCTCGCTCTATCAGGTCAGCCCTTATGCGCTCACCTACTCAAACGAAAATTATTATCTCATTGCCCACGATTTTGAGTCTGATGAGCTTCGCCACTACCGAGTCGACAGAATGTACGGCATAGAGCTCTGTGACAGGGCAAGAGATGCCGATAGGCTCTTTGGCAAAATAGACGTTGCAAGGTACACGGATATGCACTTCGGTATGTTCGGCGGTGAGGTGCAGAGGCTGAGGATAGAATTCGACCAAAGGCTTGCCTCGGCTGTGTTTGACCGTTTCGGCATTGACACGGTGGCGCTCGATGTCGGCGGCGGCAGATACGAGGTATTCGTTGCGGTAGCGGTATCCGAGCAGTTTTTCGGATGGCTGTCGGGACTGGGTCCTGCCGCAAAGATAAAATCCCCCGAGAAAGTCAAAGCCGACTATATCGAATTTTTGCGCAAGCTTCTTGAAAACGCAAACAGCTGAGCGAGATGATTTGGCTAAATGTGTGATAATCGTCCAAAAACCGTAAATAAACAAACATTATGAAAAGTATTCGGTATTGCAAATGCCGAATACTTTTTGTTATAATATCATCAGAAATTATAAAACAACGTTCCGCAGAAAGGAAGCGTGCTATATAGCTACGCATGGACAACGGCATGGCTGAGAAAAAATATTTGAATGACACATTCCCTCATTTTTTGCACGGCTCAGATTACAATCCCGAGCAATGGAAGGATCGTCCCGATATACTCGACGAGGACATGAGACTGATGAAGCTCGCAAAAATGAACGAGATGACCATAGGAGTATTTTCCTGGGCAGAGCTGGAACCGGAGGAAGGAGTATATGACTTTTCCTTTATGGACAAGGCGTTTGACATGATAGAGGCAAACGGCGGCAAGATCATTCTTGCAACTCCGTCAGGTGCCCGTCCGAGGTGGCTCGCCGAAAAGTATCCGGAGGTACTGCGCACAAACGAAAGAAGAGAGAAAATGCTCTTTGGCAAGCGCCACAACCATTGCTACTCCTCACCCGTATACCGTGAAAAGGTACGCAACATCAACCGAAAGCTCGCCGAAAGATACGGAAAGCGCCCATCGCTGTACGCTTGGCATATTTCAAATGAAGTAAACGGTGAGTGCCATTGCGAGCTGTGCCGTGCCGCATTTATAGAGTGGTGCCGCAAAAAATACAACAACGACATAGAACTGCTAAATCACGAGTGGTGGACGACGTTTTGGAGTCACAAATACGCTGAATTTGAGCAGATAGAGCCTCCCTCCTCCATAGGCGAGACTTGTGTGCACGGCCTTACCGTTGATTGGAAGCGCTTTTGCACCGATCAGACGTTCGACTTTATGCTAAACGAGCAGATACCGATAAGGGAGCTGACACCGAACGTCCCGACAACAACAAATCTTATGGGCGTTTTTGCAGGAATAGATTACAAAAAGCTCGCTCAGAGCGTGGACTTCGTCTCATGGGACAGCTATCCCGAGTGGGGAGCACCTGTCGGAGACAAGCACACGGGTGTTGCAAGGGCATTCACGCACGACTCGATAAGAGGACTGCTTGGTCAAAACTTTCTTCTCATGGAGAGCACACCCTCGCTTGTTAACTGGAAGGACATAAACAAGCTCAAACGCCCCGGTATGCATCTGCTCTCTTCGCTCCAAGCTGTAGCGCACGGCTCTGACAGCGTACAGTATTTTCAGTTCCGCAAGAGCCGAGGCTCTTCCGAAAAGCTGCACGGTGCTGTAGTAGACCATTGCGGACACGAAAACACCCGTGTCTTCCGTGACGTAAAGAGCGTCGGCGAGGCACTCGAAAAGATCGACGAGATATGCGGCACAGAGGTAAGGAGCGATGCCGCCGTCATATTTGAGCGTGACACCATGTGGGCGTTGGACGATCTGCAGGGTATGCAAAAGAAAAATAAAAAATATACCGAGACCTGCATAAACCATTACTATCCTCTGTGGGAAAAGGGAATAAACGCAGACGTTATCACCCGACACGATGATTTTTCAAAATACAAGCTCATCATAGCCCCGATGCTTTATATGTGTGAGCAGAGCGTTATCGACAGACTTGAGGAATTTGTCCGTGAGGGCGGTGTGCTCATCGGTACATACACAATGGCACAGGTAAACGAAAACGACCTTTGTCATCTCGGCGGATTTCCCGGCGGAAAGCTAAAGGATGTGTTCGGCATATGGGCAGAGGAGCTGGACACCCTCTACCCCGAACAAACAAACTACGTAGTGTCGGACGGCGTGCGGTACGAGGCAAAAGACTACTGTGAGCTTATACACGCAAACACGGCAAAGGTGCTCGCCCGCTTTGACAGTGACTTTTACTGCGGTATGCCTGCCGCAACCGTCAACGACTACGGAAAGGGCAAGGCATATTATTTGGCATTCAGAGATGAATCAAAAAAGTATATAAGAGAGCTGACAGGGCAAGCGCTCGATGCGGCAGGAGTGTGCGGATGCATCAACACAAGCTTGCCCGACGGTACCACCGCCCGTATGCGTGAGTGCAACGGTGCAAAGTATTATTTTGTCGAATGTTTTAACTCTGAAGGTGCTAGCATAACTCTCGACGGCGAATATTACAGTATGCTCGACGAAAAGACCGTGACAGAACTGAAATTTGACGGTTTCGGCATTGCGGTACTGAAAAAGTAAAGCTATTTAGTCTCTGCTCATTAACCGCACGAAACGGTTATGAGGTTATTTTTCAGCTTCAGCAGCATTGAAATTACGTCGTACAGGAATCCCAAAAATCGGCGCAAAGAACCTCTTGCTAATTTTTCGAGGTTCAATACCAGTAGGGAAAGCGCAATGGAACAACGGGTCGTTGTATCGAGCTTCGTTCTGATGAGTCCCAAGCCGCAGCATCTCTTTGCGAGGCTGAAGCCTCGCTCGACTTCGATACGATCCGTGTTATCACTGTATGCAGTTTTGCGTTCCTCCGGCGTCGGTTCTTTTTTTGGACGCCCCAAAGCCGGACCGGATATACGGATACCCTTGCTCTTGCAGAAAGCTCTGTTGTTCCGATTGCGGTATATCTGATCGACCAGCACCCTTTCGGGATAGCGTCCGGTTCGCTTGCGGTATCTCTCTATTGCCGAGATGAGCACATCCGCTTCATTGTAAGCGTCAAAGGATAATCTCTCTAACCGTGCGAATCCGTTTTCATCAATGCTCATATCCAGCTTTGCACCGAATTCTACCGGAGCTTTTGCTTTGCCGCGCACGATGGGTCGGATATACGGCTGAGAAATACTGACGATGCGGTCTTTGACGCTGTGAACATTGTTGTCATACATGTACTTTTGCTGTTCATACAGCTCTTTGATGACCGTTAACCGCTTGGCTTGCTTTTCGGTAAGAACTACTCCGTTGGCTAATACAAACATATCGATATAGCCGAGGTCTCGACGAATATACTGAAGCTGCTGCTTGATCGCCTTGCGGATCTTTTTCTTGGTACGCTTTTTGCATTTCGCCAAATTCAGATAATCTTTTCTCGCGTTTTTGCGATACATCCTTGGCTTGTAAAAATTGTAGGTATAGCAGATATCGTCTGTGATGGATTCAAGATTTTCTCTTGCCTCGTTCAGCAGATTGATGTCCTGCGGGTAAGAGATGTTCTGAGGAGCACAGGTAGCGTCAAGAATCAATGTGCCTTTGTTGTCTGCTTCGGATTTCTCATTCTCTTTGCTTTCAGCATCCTCGCCGCCATCGGAGTGACTGTTGTTATCCGAATCATCGTCTTCATTGTTTTCAGGCAGATTGAATTGGATCATCATTTCGTTGATGTCTTCAAGGATGTCATCTGTCAGACGTTTGCGAAACTCTACCAAAAGTGACGGCGCAAAAGGCGCTTCATAAGAATATCCCGGAAGTCCGATAAAGTATTGGTAGTAGGCATTCTCCTTGATTTGCTCGACAAGCTCACGGTCGGAATAATCATATTTCTTCTGGATCATCAGCGACCCGAGAGCTGTTTGTAAAGGTTTTGCCGGCATACCGGTCTCGCTCGGAAACAGCGCGGCATATTTTATCTCGATGTCGTACCACGGTATACTCGCAGCCTTCTTTACCCAGCGGTTCTCAGGATCCATCTGCATCCCTGCGGGCTGATTGAAATCTGTAAAACTCATTTGTTGATTTCTATGAAACTTATACATACTGTCCTCTAACTTAAGTGCAAGCTTTTTTATTGCTCTTGATTATTTTCTTGCACTTATTATAGCACATTTCGATGAAAAATGCACTGTTTATCGAGAATTTTACTGATTGCTTGTTTTGAAGGCAGTGACTA
>JBGVFH010000006.1:0-4896 GCA_045120955.1 Eubacteriales bacterium
TGGCGAATGGTATCATAAAAAGACGAGCGAGCTGTCGGGCGGTCAAAAGCAGCTTCTCTCGCTCGCGTCGGTTATGGTAATGAATCCGAGTGTACTTGTTCTTGACGAGCCGACCGCACAGCTCGATCCCATTGCCGCCTCTGAATTCTTGGCTTCGCTCCGTAAGATAAACGAGGAACTTGGTATTACGGTCATCATCGCCGAGCATCGGTTGGAAGAAGTATTTCCTATGGCGAGTAAGGTCGTGCTGATGGACAAAGCATCGGTATGCTTTTTTGATACGCCTCGTAGCATCGGAGAAAAGCTTGCGAATAATGCATCGGCACATAAATTAAGCACCGGAATGCCTGCGGCGATCCGATTGTTCTCGGCGCTTGACGGCATGGGAATAAATCCGCTAACCGTCAAGGAAGGAAAGAAATATATTGTGGAGAATTACAAGTCAGACATCAAACGAGCCGACTTTGAAGCCATAGATTTCAGCGAAAGAAATATCGCTATCGAAGTGTCAGGCGGTTACTTCCGATACGAGCGCGAGCTTCCCGATGTGCTTTCTGGCCTTGATCTGAAGGTTTACGAAAACGAGATACTGTGCATTCTCGGTGCAAACGGCGCAGGTAAAACCACACTTTTGCGTATTCTTTCGGGTGTTCGCAGACTTTATAAAGGTAAATACCGTGTTTGGGATAAAAAGATCAAGGAATATAGCGGTAACACGCTATATTGCGGAAACATTTCCTGCCTTCCGCAGAATCCGCAAAATCTATTCGTGAAAAATACCGTCTATGACGATCTGTTTGAGGTTACAAAGCTTCTCGGAATGTCAAAGACAGATGCAGAGCAAAGAATAAGCGAGCTTGGCGACAGACTTGACATTAAGCATTTGTTTGAGAGTCACCCGTATGACTTGTCGGGCGGTGAGCAGCAGAAGGCGGCTCTTGCCAAAATTCTCTTGATGAATCCCAAGATCATATTGCTTGATGAGCCGACAAAGGGGCTTGATGCTTATTCAAAAAAGACATTCGCGGAAATTCTCGCAGAACTGAAAAAGGACGGTAAAACGATCGTTATCGTTACGCATGACGTGGAATTTGCCGCAGAATATGCGGATCGATGCGCTATGTTCTTTGACGGACAGATCGTGTCAATCTCCAACCGCGTTGACTTTTTTGCAACGAACCGCTACTATACAACGGCAGCGGCAAGAATGACAAGACCGATGTTTGAGAATGCGGTCACGGTGGATATGGCAGTAAAGCTCTGTCAGGAAAACGGAAAGAGGACGAGCGATGATACAAAATAGGAAAAATATTTTGATAACGGTTATTACCGCTGTCGTTCTGTTCGTTTTGATACCTCTTACGATATGGCTTGGCGTATGGTTGTTTGAGGATAGAAAATATAATATCATCTCTATCATCATTGCACTCCTTTCGTGCGTGCCGTTCTTCGTTCGTTTTGAAAAAGGAAAAAGCGGCGCAAGAGAGATGATCGTGATAGCTGTAATGGCGGCGTTCTCGGTCGTTGGAAGATTGATATTTGCTCCAATACCTGCCTTCAAGCCCGTAACGGCAATTACCATCATATCGGGCGTAGCGCTCGGCCCCGAAGCAGGATTTATCGTTGGCAGTATGACAGCCGTGGTATCCAATATGTTTTACGGACAAGGTCCATGGACACCTTTTCAAATGTTCGTGTGGGGCTTTATCGGATTTTTAGCAGGCGTGATTTTCAGAAAGAGTAAAAAGCCTAATAGAATTGTACTCTCCATTGTTGGAGCTTTTGGCGGTGTGCTTTTCTCTATTTTGATGGATATATGGACAACTCTGTCGCTCGACGGAGAATTTCTACTCTCGCGTTACCTCGTGAACGTGGCGTCAAGCCTGTCATTTATGGTGATATATGCGGTATCCAATATCATCTTTTTGATAATACTCGCGCATCCCTTCCTCGAAAAGCTCAACCGTATTAAAACGAAATACGGAATATTCGGTTTGCTTTCAAATGAGTGATTAAAATGGGCTGACAGAAATACTGTTATCCTCGGCTTTCTTGCTGGTGTTCTGTTCAAAAAGGGTTGGCTCCGCCGCACGAGAGCGTCCCTTGCCGTGTTCGGTGCATTCACGGCAGTCATTATCTATGGTGGCATTATGAATCCCGCCGCCGCTATGATGATGTCAAGTAAAACACTTAAATGGGAGACCATCCTCGCCTGCTACGTAACCGGACTCCCCATGGATCTCATCCACGGCTTTGGCACGGTCATCTTCCTTATGATCGCCGCAGAACCGATGCTTGAAAAGATGGATAGGATCAAAGTTAAGTACGGTATCGCAGATTAAAAAAAGCGTCTTGCGCTTTAGCTGACGCGCCGTAACGAAGGTTTCAAAAACAAGTGGTAAAGACAATCGATACAGTATATCGCAAATAATAATTTGAATGGAGATACTGTAATGAAAACATTGTACGAAAAACTTGGTGGAACCTATCGTGAGGAAAACGGGCGTCTTATTCCGGAAATAGAACTGCCCGAACAAACCAATTATCAAATTGGCAAGTACGGGCAGTTTTATCTTGACTATATTAAAAATCACCGTCGCGGAAGGCACATCACACTTTTGACCGAGGGCAAGTTAAACGCTCGGTTGCACGAAATCGACCTTGAAGCAAATGAAATGCTTGAAAGCATCTTCACCCGACTCGCTGCCGAAAGAGGTATTGACGAGAATTTGAAAGCTCGCGATATGCTTCGTTGGGGTGCCGAGATGAACAATATCAAGGCGAGCGCGGAAGAAATCGTTTTGCGGGAGGTGATCTACGTATGATGTCAATCCTGCAAGAACTGTGGCGTGGAAACATCTGTCCTCAAACCGATAGTCGCAATAACTCTTCCGAAATGAAGCAGTTGATGGAGTATATGGCGCGCCATCACGATGACCTACTCAAAACAATGACCGATGAGCAGAAGGAAATCTTTGAAAAGTTCGACGATTGTTGGAGCGAATATGCAAGTTATGCCGAAGAAGCAATCTTTACATATGCTTTCAAGCTCGGTATGCAAATTGCCATTGAAACACTAACTGAATAAACCTATGGCGGCAAGGATGAAAATTCTTGCCGCCAATTTTAATATTACGCTTCCAACATCATCTTACCAAGCCGCCTTGCAGCAAGGCTTGGTGAGTGTCCTTTCCTTGTAACCACACATATCTCCCTTGTAGGAATTTGGTCTTTAAGATTTAACATATATATTCCGTTCGGCTCGTCATACAAGAATTGTTCTGGAACAAATCCAATGCCGAGATTGTGTTTTACAATAGGTATGATCTGATCTGCCGTTGCCGCCTCAATATCGGGTGAAAAACTCACGCCGCGCTTTGCAAAAAGCTCAGTATAAAAGGTGTGGGTAGAACGACCTTTTTCCAAAGATACGATAGGATATTGTATCAAATCCTTTAATGCGAAGGTCATACCGCCGAGTTTACTTTGTAAGATCTCTCCGCAGATGGCAACTTCCCGAAAGTCTTTCACCTTAACCTCGTGAAGTTCGGTGTTTCTTTCCGTAGGCGTTGTAACGACAGCGAAATCTACAAGACCGTTTTTGAGTGCTGATAATGCCTGCGGCGTTGACAAATTGGATATCTTGATACGTATGCCCGGATATTTCTTGCGATAGTCGTTCAATATCGGTAACAGAAAACACCTCAGCGAAATTTCTGTTGCACCTATGGATACGATGCCTTTTTGCAAGCCCTTGTTGGCGGATATTTCTTCTTCGCCTGTCTGTATATGCTCAAAAGCTAAAGAGATATGAGCATATAATGCTTCGCCTTCGGGTGTCAGGGTTACGCCTTTATTCGTCCGTAAAAACAGCGTGCAACCAAGCTCCGATTCCAAGGCTTTCATAGCACGGGTTATGTTTGGCTGGTTATTCAGAAGCATATTGGCGGCTTGCGTGAAGCTGCCGTATTTTGCTACATAGTAAAAAATTCGATAATAGTCATAGCTAATGTTCATACTTGTTTCTCCATATCAAATTGATATAAGCGATATTTCAAATATACAGTTTACATATATCCGTAACAGTATTATAATTGTTGAGAAAGGATTTGTCAAGCAACAAATTTGTGAATTTTAAGGAGGACTGTATGGAAAACTTGTTTGAAGCTATTATGCTGTGTTGTCTTTGTGTAGGGATGGCGGTAATGATCGTCAGATTTGCAAGGCAAAAATCGGTACATTTGAAGCTCGACCGAGCCATCGTCATTACGTTTGGTGTCGGTTTTATTTTAGGTGCAATCGGGAAGGCGGTTATAGCTCCCGTGGAGTGGACATTTGCTCTGTATGTGGTAGGAGCATATCTGTCATACACTGCGGCTATATTCTCATTTCCACAATTCAGAGAGAAAAATGAGGTGAGCGAAAATGAATAAGGATCTAACGGTTGGAAAACCGTCAATAGTATTATGGAAATTTTGCTTACCTTTGTTTGGCAGCATTATCTTTCAACAACTTTACAATATAGCGGATAGCTTCGTTGCGGGAAAGTTCGTTGGAGAGGATGCACTTGCCGCTGTCGGCAACAGTTATGAGATTACGCTGATATTCATAGCTTTTGGATTCGGTTGTAACATCGGGTGCTCGGTCATTGTTTCAAGATTATTTGGCGCAAAGCAGTACAAAGACTTAAAGACGGCAGTATATACAACTTTGATTGCAAGTAGCGTCCTATGCGTCGTATTGATGATTGCAGGGCTTTTGCTTGGTAAGCCTCTTTTGCATCTGATCCATACGCCCGCAAATGTATTTGCGGATTCGTTGCTCTATCTTAAAATCTATATCTGGGGCTTGCCATTTGTTTTGTTCTATAATGTAGCAACGGGGATTTTCTCCGCA
>JBGVFH010000007.1:0-16165 GCA_045120955.1 Eubacteriales bacterium
TTTCCACTCAATATTGCTCTGACATATAGTTCAAGTCCTCCCTAAAGGTCGTTTTGGGGAAATGATATCTTTTGAATTTTACTTTAAAAACGGTATAACAAAACCCCGAAACCGCTGTGGTTTCGGGGTTTTCCGAACCGATTTCTTTTTCGGTTCGCAATGTTGGTTGCGGGGGTGGGATTTGAACCTCACGGCCTCCGGGTTATGAGCCCGACGAGCTACCAGGCTGCTCTACCCCGCGATATATTGGTGCCGGAAACCGGAATCGAACCGGTACGAGATGTTAGTCTCACGGGATTTTAAGTCCCGGGCGTCTGCCAGTTTCGCCATTCCGGCGGGATCTTCCGTTCGCAGCTTCATTATTATAACATTATATTTGCTCTTTGTCAATAGTTTTGTGTCAATTTTTTTAAATTATTCATGCTGAAAGGGAAAAACTGAACATATATACTAAAATCTCTTTAAAAACAGCTGTGCTTGCATCGAACGGCGGCAGATGCAGCAATGACAGAGAAAGAACTCTCTGTCATTGCTGCGATTTGCCGTGGCGTTATTTACAAGAGCATCCGTTATTGTTACCGGAAGGGCAATTTTTATCAAAGGACGGGTTGCAAGCGTAGAAGTTTTTACAATTGTTTTTGTCCTGAGCTATGCGGATAGCATCACCAAATCTTTGATAATGCACGATCTCACGTTCGCGCAGAAATTTTATCGGGTCGCGCACGTCGGGGTCATCTACAAGGCGGAGAATGTTATCATATGTGACTCTCGCTTTTTGTTCAGCAGCGAGGTCTTCGTGGAGGTCCGCAAATACATCGCCTTTGACTCCTACATATTTCATATCAAACGGCGTTCCCGATGCAGCAACAGGATATACACCTGTCGTATGGTCTACAAAATAAGTCGCAAAGCCGCTCTTTTTAATTTCTTCTTCGCTCAGATTTTTTGTCAGCTGATAGATTATAGCACTGATCATCTCAATATGAGCGAGTTCTTCTGTACCTATATCTGTCAAAATGCCGATAACTTCATTGTAGGGCATTGAGTATCTTTGCTGCAGATACCGCATTGAAGCGGCAAGCTCTCCGTCAGGACCCCCTACCTGCGAGATGATTATTTGTGCGTACAGGGGATTCGGTTTTTTTATTTTTACCGGATATTGAAGCTTTTTCTCATAGATCCACATTTAGTTTGCCTCACTTTCCCACGGCCAAGGGCAGTTTATCCATTTCCAGCTGTCCCCTTCATTTCCGTAAATTGTAATAGGTCCGTACTTCTTTTCGTATTGCTCGGTTATCTCCTCGAGCTCTTCCATGAGCATATTATAGTGTTCGAGTGCGGTTGTGTTGTTTGGATAAACGTCAAGATATAGCACGGTTTCATACAGAGAAAAGCTGACCGCCTTGAGTTTGTCCTTGAGACTCATTTCACGGCAGGACGATGTGCCGTTGTTTTGCATATTCATCATCTTATTCCTCCTGCTTTCCATGGCTTGTAAAGCTCACGGAACATCGTACCGCGGCTGAGCGCTTCGTTTGTTGAGTATAGCGCATGAAAATGCTGATACGGCGGATAGACCATAGCAAGCGACGGGTTGCCGTTGCAGGCAGACGCAAGCATTGCATCATCCATATGGTTGTTATTGTCTGAGCACTCGTTCATACACCCGTTAAAGCAGCCGTTTGTGCTGTTGTTTGCACGGGTATATCTGTTATACGAGCGGGTATTTTTACAGGTGTATGAATTTCCCTCAGCACTCTCAGAGAGGCAGTTGATGGGTCGGTCGCTGGATAACAGCTGACCGAGAAGGCGAGGGTCAACACCTTTGTATCTGTTCATATCGGAATTGTATCTCATTATATTGTTTTACTCCGTTGTTATATAGCGGCAGAAAACGAAGTTATTTTCTGCCTACTTTCATAATATGTCCGTAATGTATTTTTGACAAACCCAAGCGCGGCAGGGGGATATAATGCTTTTTGCGTATTTTTTGATTGTCCTTTTCATAAATATAAAACAAAGCGCTCGGAGCATTGCAAATGAAAAATATTTTAGATTTTTACTTTTTGGCTCGGGGTGATACGAAAGAAAATTTATAAGCTGAAAAGGAGTGGATTTTATGAAAAAAACGAGGCTCGTTGCAAGCGTTATTTCTGTTGCGGTGTTGTTTATATTAGCGCTTTTGACGGTAAATGCCGAGGAGGTGCAAAATGCCAAGCTTTCACCCGCATTCGACGTTATCGCATCGGATCAGAAAATGATAAAGAGCGGTCTTGTGTACGAAAATGTCAAGTTTACGCTTACGGATTTTAAACAGGGGTTGGGCGTGAGTGAGATCGACTCGATCGCGGTCAAAGAAATTCCAGATGCGTCCGAGGGGGTGCTTACGGTAGGGTCGATGACTGTAGGTAAAGGACAGGTAATATACAGCTCGCTTCTCTCCATGCTTGAGTTTGTGCCTGCGTCAAGCGATGTGGAGATTGCCTCATTCAGTTTTTGCGGTGATGAAAACACAAGCGGCGCTGATATCACCTGCACGGTCAGGATGCTCGACACGGTCAATTATGCGCCGACGGTCGCAAGTGTTCATGAGAACAGGCTGAACTTGGAGGCGCTCAACGGCAAAAGCGTGAGCGGTATGCTTGCAGCATATGACCCCGAGGGTGACAGACTGGGGTACGAGATAGTCTCATACCCCAGTCACGGAGTTATCACTCTTTGCGACAGAGAGAGTGGGGAATATGTCTACACCTCTTATGAAAATTATACGGGAACGGACAGCTTTGAGTATGTGGCAAGAGACGAATACGGAAACTACACATCAGCACTCAAAGTGAGTATTGAAATATCAAGCGACAGGTCAAATATCGAATTTGAGGATATGGACGGTGCACACAATCTGTCAGCCGCTACCGTGATGGTAGATGAGGGGATTATGGATGCTGTTATGGGTGAGGACGGATTTGTCTTTTCTCCCGATAAAGAGGTAAGCCGCGGAGAGTTCGTTGTAATGGCGATGAAAGCGGCAAGGAAAAAGCCCAAAAAGAATTCTAATGCGCTTGACGGTGTAAGTGACGCACAGTCGATAGAAGGCGAGGCTCGTGAATATATCAGCTCTGCCGTGGAGAGCGGATATTTTAACGCAGAGCTGTCGGACGACGGTGTAAAAACTCTGAGAGCGGATGCCCCGATAACAAAGGCTGATGCCGCTCTCATACTTTCGAGAATATGCGGGTATGAGAAAAATGCCGACGACATTGCGGTCTTTGCGGATTTTTATTCCGTAGATGCTTCCGCACAAAAGTGCATCAGCGCTATGTACGAGTACGGTGTGATAGAGCTCGGGAGCGGCGTTATATCGCCAAACGACCATATTACACGGGAGGCGTGTGCAAAGATGCTGTATAGCTTTATGAGTGTTATTTGACGAAAACAGCCGACATATTATGCTCAATATCAAAATTTATTAAAAAAGCGTGCAGTGCCCGCTGCCATCCTCTCGCCTATTGCCTTTATGGCATTCACTTGGCTTGGCAAAGCGGCGAAACGTGATTTCGAATTTTCATTTGCAATAAAAAGCGAGAGGAGCTTTTTGGGGAAAGCTCCTCTCGCATCTTATTTTGGACTGTATATTTATTTATACTATATCCTCTATATTGGCAACTATTCCGTAATCGGCATAATCGAATATTCGAGCTTCCTTGTCGGGGTTTATTGCAATTACGGTTTGTGCGCCTTCGATAGCGCAGGTGTGGTGTACAGCACCGGATATTCCTGCCGCAATATATATCTTTGGACTTACAGCCTTACCTGTAAGTCCGACCTGCTGTTCATACGGTGCCTTGCCCATGTCAACGAGACCTCTTGAAGCCGCAAGCTCCGCACCGAGTCTGTCTGCAAGCGTCTTTGCCTTATCAAGGCAAGCCGCCGCACCTTTTCCGAGCGCAAGCATTACGGAGGAAGACTCCGACTCGACTCGAACGGTTGCCATTTTCGGTGTGGTGGTGCATTTTATCTTTGCGCTGATACTGCCGCTACGTGCAGGACGGTACATATAAAACTCTCCGCTCTCGATTTCAAGCTGTGTACAGTCGGCACACAGACCCGTGTTGAGCAACGCTTGAACTACGGGGGCGTTGTTTCGTCCCCACATATCCGCCTTCCACAGTACGACCTTGTCGTGCTTTATTTTTTCTGCGATGACTGAGGTGTCCGTTTCGTCGATCACTTTCACGCTATCGGCGATCTGCATTCCGACCTTTTCCATATCGGCGCCGATGACGGTAACGGAGGGTAGTTTTTCGCATGAGCTGTTTGTGCTTTGTTCCGCCTTTTTGCGTTCCTCACTTTTCAGACGATCGATCAGCGGCACAAGTTCGCTTTTGTCTATCCATTTTACATGGCGTCTGCCGCTTGTGTTTTCAAAGCATTTGATAACAACTGTCGGCGAGCCGCCAAGACCGCATCTTGTCTTGTCAACTTCAAGCTCATCGGCGGATATGACCTTCAATGCATCCTCACGTACTTTTGAGCGGATGCTGAAAAAGCGAAGTGTGTAAATTCGTTCTACCGTCAGAAGGGCAGGGAAAGCGTAGCTTTTTTCTCCGTCACGTGTCATACATTGTGTAGGGCTTGTATATCCCATTACATTTGTGACAAGACCTACCTTCAGCAGGGTTGCGAGACACGGACCTACCTGTGCGGTATCTCCGTCGATGCTTTGCCTTCCGCAAAGTATGAGGTCAGGCATATCATTCTTTAGATACTGTGCAAGGATATACGAGGTCGCAAGGGTGTCAGAGCCTGCAAAGGCGCTGTCGCAGAGCATGGCGACCTCTTTTACCCCCAGACGGGTAAGCGAGAGCAATGCCGGCTTGCATGACGGCGGAGACATGGTCAGAATGCTGACCTCCGCATCCGGTATTCTGAGCGCATATTCAAGTGCGCTTGCGTCAAACGGATTTATCTCTCCGTTGCAAAATTTTACACATACTGTTATTTTCATGCTATATCACCAAAAAATCAAATCGCACTGAACTTGTGGTATACATCCTCAAGTGCATCGTGTACCGCCTTGTATTTTTCATACATTTTTGCGTAGACCTCGCCGTTTTGAGCATTCGGTACGGTTCTGCATTCCTCGACAGTACACTTGCCTATGGCATCCTCGTATGAGGAGAAGACCTTGGCAACAACTCCTGCCATCATAGCTGAGCCGAGAGAGGAGTCGCTGTTGTTTTTCTTTATAAGCTCAATTCCGAGAGTGTCGGCAACTATCTGTCTCCAAAGCGGCGAATATGAGCCTCCGCCGATGATAGCGGCTGTGTCGGCATGAGGTATGCCGAGAGCTTCTATCTTCTTTTTGCAGTCAAGCAGAGACAATGCAACGCCTTCCATTACGGCACGGCTGAAGTGTCCCTTTGTGTGAGAGAAACGTATTCCCGTAAAGCTTCCGCAAAGAAGCGGGTCTGCGTAAGGGGTGAGCTCGCCGTTTATGTACGGGTGATAGAGAAGACCGTCTGAGCCTGCAGCAACCTTAGCGGCACCTTCGTCAAGCTCACGGTAGTCCTCGCCGAAGGTGTCTCTGTACCAGCGGTATGAGGACGCGCAAGCTTTGGTTGCGGTTCCGGGGTACCACAGTCCCTCTATTACATGAGAATAGTTGATAATATCTCTGTCACGGAATGCCTTTTCGGTGATTATGCAAATTCTGCCTGCTGTCGCAAGCTTTATTGTCATTTGTCCCGCCTTGACCGAGCCTGATGCAAGCACCTCCATTACCGTGTCGGTAGTTCCGCAAAGAACGGGAGTAGAAGCATGAAGTCCGGTTTCCTCTGCTGCCTTTTCGCTCAGATATCCCGCAATATCGTCAGGGCGCACGAGCGCAGGGAGCATATCACGGCTGACAGAACCGATATTCAGCAGAGTATCAGACCAATCGAGCGTACTGTAGTCAAAAAGCATACTGCCTTCTGCTTCAATATAATCTGTTACAAAATCCCCCGTGAGCTGATGGCGCACATAGTCCTTTGAAAACATTATGCGCTTGGTCTTTGCCCATACTTCGGGCTCGTTATCTCTCACCCACATAAGCTGGGGAAGAGTCCATATAGTATCGGGAGAGTGGAGCATGATGCTCTCTATCTCTTCCTTGTGGTTTTTCTTTAAATACTCAACTTCGGATAGCGACCGAGTGTCGGTCCAGTATATCGAACGTCTTACCGGTACGAAATTCTCGTCAAGCAGTACCGCCGTATGAGTTGCCGCATCAAGAGAGATGCAGACGATATCAGCGGGGGCAACGCCGCTCTTTTCAAGTATCGTGCGGATATTGTGCTTTGTCGCAGAGTACCAATCCTCGGGGTTTTGCTCGACAATACCGCCTGCGCTTGTGTAGCTTTCGTATTCCTTTGAGGATGTTGCAATTATGCTTCCGTTCTCGCAGAGAAGGGTAGCCTTTGACGAGCCTCCTCCAAAGTCTATACCGAGTACATATTTCATCTTTTATCTCCGATTATATTATAGTGTAGGAAATTCCCATCGGATATCGACCGAAATATCAGCCGATACCGATACAGCACAGAAAGAATTTTTATGAAAAAAATTTTTCTGTGCTGTTCGCATTTTTATTTATCAAATGTTATTGTGTGAGTAAAGCTGTAGCATTTGTTTTCATCAAGACAAACGATACCTTCTTTATCACTGATATCTCCGTCAAAGCCGACGGGGTCGCTTATTCCGTTCCACGGCTCTATGCACATAAACGGAGCGTTCGGTACCGTCCAGAGAACGAGATATTCGCAGTTTTCAAGGTCGACTGTGACACGCTTGCTGTCATGCTTGTTTACAAGAGCTATGCTCTTTGCATTGAGCGGGTGAAACATCACAGAACCGTCAGCAAACTGCTCTGTTTTGAAATTCAGCACGAGTGCGCCGTTATCCGTGTAGGAAACGGAGCCTTTGTCGATGGGCTTAAAGGAGTCAGAATAAACGGGGGGATCTTGCACACCGTCAAAGACGAGCGAATAATCCGTAAGAGGATATTTAAGCTGATATCCCTCATGGGCACCTACCGAGAAGTACATCTTGCAGTCGTTTTCGTTTTGCACGGTATATGTGGTCACGAGCTTGTTTGCATCAAGCTTGAATGTAACGATGAAATCGTACACAAAGGGATAGGACTGCATCGTTTCTTCGTCCGAATGAGAGGAGAATACTATCTCATCCTCGGAGTGCTTTGTTACTTTAAATTCCTTAAAGCGTATATAGCCGTGTCTGCCGAGAGTATATTCTTTTCCGTTATATTTGTAGGTGTCGCCGTTAAGTCCGCCGCATATAGGAAAGAGAATAGGGGCAGACCCTTTCCAAAACTGCGGGTCGGCAGCCCAAATGTACTCATTGCCGCAAGTGTCCTTTACGCTTTTGACGGTAGCGCCGATATTTGATATCTCAACGCGTAAAAAGCTGTTTTGGATAGAGCTTATTTGTTCAGCCATTTGTGGCATTCCTCCGTAGTCATGAAGAAGCCTCTGTTCTTGCCTGCCATCAGCCACAGATAGTAGTTTTCATATCCGGGAGCTGTACAGAGGGGATGATATCCTCTCGGTATCTCAACAAAGTCGCCTGTCTTGACGGTATATGTTTCGTTGATATCGCCCTCTTTGGTATAAACCTTCTGAATACCGAAGCCCTGAGGCTTGTCAAACTCGTAGTAGTAGATCTCCTCGAGAATAGCCTCTGTAGGCATGTTGTCATCGTCATGCTTGTGAGGAGGATAAGAAGACCATTGACCGCCGTGAACGAATGCTTCGCCTATGTAGATAAGGTTGGCTTCGACTCTTTCGTCAAGAACGAAGTGAGCTTGTCTCTCCCAGCCCGGCTTTCCGAGGTCTTTTATTATAACATCCTCGGGCTTTACGAGTACGGGCTTGAAGGTCTTTTCAGCGGGGGATTTTGCAACGCATACAACGACCTCTTCGCTCACGCCTTCAATGGAGAATGGTGTGTTTGCTCCGACGTATACGCAGGTAGCGGGTCCGTCAAAAACGTTCTTTCTCTTGCCGATGTTTTCAAAAGAGAAGTCCTCGCCTTTTACGGTGCAGCTTCCGCCGAGAATAACGAGACCGTATTCCTTGTTCTGCTCGTTGTATCTCTTGGCTTCACCTGCACGAAGCTTGACCATGTCAACCTCGAGCATATTGAGAGTTGAGTTCTTTTTTGTTATAATTTCACTTTTGGCATAATCGCCGTTCCAAGTCTTCTTATAATTCATAGCCGTTCTCCTTTAAGTATTTTTTCACTGTTTCGAGGTTCGGAACACTTTCTCTTGCGCCTATACCCATGCATTTGATAGCTGATACTGCGCTGGAGAAAATGCAACAGTCATAGTAATCGTCATAAACGGTACAAGCATATGCAAACGCACCGTGGAAAACGTCACCGGCACCGTTTGAGTCAACTACCTTTGCGGGGAGTGCAGGGTACTCTTTTACTTCTTTTCCGTCATACAGAACACCGCCGCGCTTTCCGCAGGTAACAACGACGACCTCGGGGGAGTATGTGTTATAAAGCCAAACGGCGGCCTCTTCAGCCGTATCCTTGCCGCTGACTCCCATTGCGTATTCTTCACTCGGTATGAGAATGTCTATATGAGGAAGAAGTCTCTCTACGCCTTCGTATCTGCCGCCTGCATCATAAAGCACCTTTGTGCCGTTTTGGCGAGCGTACTTAGCAGCGTCGATCGCTGCTTCAAGCTCATTTCCGTCGACCATCAGTACATCGCACTCAGCGATATGCTTTTTTTGTGCATCGTTTAAAACAAGTGCGGGAATATCGCCCTTGTCAAAGATGATGGTTCGGGTCTTTTCAGCATCGGAGAGCCATATCTGGGATATGAATGAACGGCGGCCGCTCTCAATGTTTATCAGAGAGGTGTCGACTCCGTATTTTTCAAAGTCACCCTTGAGGAACACTCCGCCCGCATCGTCAGAGAGAGAACCGATAAATGATGCCTCGGCTCCGAGCTTCGATGCGGCAACGATGCCTGTGCCGGCGGGACCGCCGCCACAGGCTTTCGTGCTGTTTGCTCTGACTTTGGTGTCTTCGCTGGGGTATCTGTCAAGAGATACTATTGTGTCCATTACGACGGCACCTATAGCAGTAATTTTACTCATGCTTTTCCCTCAGCTCCGCAAAGACGGATCTTGTTTATGCAGAATTCCTTCGTATCCTGAATAGGCTGCTTCATAAAGTTGTCAACTGCAATAACACGCTCGGGAAGGTCATACATTGCACGCACGCTGTCAAGGAATGCATAGCATACGTCTGTTGCAAAGTTGATCTTGCGGATACCGCAGTGGATAGCCTTCTTTATTTCCTCATCGGGAATACCTGAGCCGCCGTGAAGAACGAGCGGAATACCGCAAGCATCCGATATAGCCTTTACTCTGTCGATATCCAGCTTCGGAGGCTTTTTGTATCTTCCGTGAGCATTTCCGACAAGAACGGCGAGAGAGGTAACGCCTGTCTTTTCAACAAATACCTTTGCGTCAGCCGGATCGGTAAACTCCTCCATGGAAGCATCGTTTGTTGTTCCGACGTGGCCAAGCTCTCCCTCAACACCTATGCCGAGGTAAGAGCAGGTCTCTACTACCTTTTTGGTAATTGCAACGTTCTCGTCAAAATCATGAGCCGAGCCGTCGAGCATGATACCGGTAGCGCCGTAGCGGATAGATCTTGTTACCTCGAGCTCTGTCGGGCCGTGGTCAAGATGGAAGCATACGGGTACGTTTGCGTGCTTTGCAGCAGCCAAGATCACCGGAGAGAGGAAATATCCTGTTTCCTCTTTCATAAGTCTGGGGTAAACCTGCAAAATAACGGGTGAGTTGCACTCTTCCGCAGCGTATATAACGCCCATGACCGTTTCCATGTTGTAAACATTGAATGCGGGTATAGCGTAGTCGCCTTCTTCTGCAAGCTTGAGTATGTGCTTATATTCAACTAACATTATAGCTACTCCTTTGAATATATATTAACACATCTTATGCAAGGTGTGCAAGTACAAACTGCTCGAGAGTGTAGATTTCAAGTCCCTCGGGTTTGTTTTCTGCCATGAGTGCATACTCGCTTACAGAAGCTGTGATGATACCGTCAACGCCGAGGCGGACAGCGTCAGCACATCTTGCCTTAGCAAGAAGGTCCTGTGTCTTTTTGTTATATGTGCTCATGATAAGGTTTCCTGCAAATACGGTGTGCTTGCCGCAGAGCATGAAGTCCTTGAGTGTAGCGCAAGCGTTGATAACGTTTCTTGCGGGCTCTGTCTCATCAAGCTCACGGGTAAGGAGTGCGGGATCCTGATATGCGTATTCGCCCTCGCCCTTCTTTATGTTGAGCTTGCCGTCCTTTATGAGAGAGTCAACGAAAGCTGTGAAGGTGACTATCTCGCAGGTAAGCTCAATGCCCCATTCCTTGTACTGACGTACGAATGTCTTTGCGTCAGCTACGTCGTATACAACGACCTTCTTGTAGTTGTTGAGGACCTTTGCTGTTTCTGCCATGATAGCTCTTGTCTCTTCAACTGCACCGATAAGAGTATCAAAGCTGTAGCCGGAGTCGGGCTCGTTTGCGAGAACGGTAAAGTTGACCTTTGCAGCCTCGAGAACCTTTACGGCGTCTGCTGCGTTCTCACCCATGAGGTATCTTCCGTCAGCACCGATAAAGAGAAGTGTATCTGTTGCTTTGTCATGTGCAGCTATTGCAGATGCGAGTGCGGCAGAGAGGTCTTTTCCGTAGATGTTGCCCTTTGTCTCGTAGTTGTCGATAAGTACGTTTATGTAATCGGGAGTCTTGCCCTCGAGAGCAGCGTTTGCTCTTACTTCCTTAACATATACGATAGGATCAAAGCCTGTTACGCAGTCCTTTGTGCATCCGCCGCAAAGCGTGCATTCGTACATATTGTCAAGAATGTCGGGAGTAAGCTCAGCTGCACCTCTTGCGATGAGAGAAAGAGTCATTGCTCTTGCTCTTGCTGTGTTTCTTTCCTGACCGGTTACATTTCCGACAGGGCAGATGTGATGGCACATCCAGCAGAAACGGCAGTTATCAATTATGTGTTTTGTATTCTGAGTAAAGTTCATTTTCTATACCTCCATTAAAGACCGAGCTTGCAGGGGTTCATGATGCCGTTGGGGTCAAGCTGTTTTTTGAGGCCCGTAAATACCTGCATTGCGGGACCGTACTGCTCTTTCATGAGACGTCCGAGCTTGATACCAACACCGTGGTGGTCGTTTACTACGCCGCCGTTTGCGAGAGCTGCGCGAACTCCGGTGGACCATACTGCGTTGTGGAGTCTGAGTGCTTCGTGGGGATCCTTGGGAGGATCGTTTATGATAAAGCGGTCATAAACCATTGCGCCCCATTCATACCAGTGAGAGAAGTGAGCGATGAACTTCGCCTGAGGGTAGTTGGACTCGATAGCTTCCTTCATTGCCCAGTAGATCTTTTCGATCTTGCCGAACGGAGCGATAGTATCCATCGTACCGAACATCTGGGGGAGGTCCATCATGTGACCGGGATAGAAGAATGTGAGCTTTTCTTCCCACCACTTCTTACCGTACTCAGAGCCAAGGTCTTCAGCGCCGTACTTTGCAAATGTATCGAGAAGGATCTTTTCCTCGAGTGCAACCATTTCAGATACGCCTTCGTAAGCTACGTTCATAAACGCACCCTCACGCTCAACACCGACTATCTTCTTGATAAGAGAAGCGGTCTCAGCAGGGTCGTAAAGACGCATAACGGAGGGCTTGAACTTCTGGAGAAGCTCTCTTGCAGCATGGAATGCAGCTGTCATATCCTTGAAAAGGAAGCCGCGGAAACGTCTCTCTTCGGGCATATCATAAATTCTCATCTGAGCCTTTGTGATAACGCCGAGAGTACCTTCACTTCCGATGAAGATCTGGTTGAGGTCGGGACCTGCTGCGTGCTTGGGAGCGGGGGATGTTTCGATGATATCACCGTTGGGAAGAACTACCTCCATCTGGAGTACCATGTCGTCTATCTTACCGTACTTGGTAGAAACAACGCCGATACCTCTGTGAGCAAGGAAGCCTCCGACAGTTGAGCAAGCGATAGAAGAAGGATAGTGCATTGTAGCCTTGCCTACTTCGTTTGCAGCCCACTCGATGTGCTTGTAGATAGCACCTGTGCCGCACTCTATGTACATACCTTCGGTGTTAATTTCATAGACCTTGTTCATTCTCTTTGTATCGAGAAGGATACCGCCGCATACGGGAAGAGCACCGCCCTGTGTTCCGCCGCCTGCGCCCCATGTTGTAACGGGGAGCTTGTAGTAGTTAGCTATCTTGAGAACAGCGCTAACCTCTTTTGCATCCTTGGGGGAGACTATGATATCAGCCTCGGGCATACGCTCGCCTCTGTCTGCCCACATACGTGAAAGCCAAAAGTAGTCAACACCGTGTGTGATTTTGTCGATCTCACGAGTTGAGCAGTTCTCACGTCCTACCGCATCTTCAAGCTCGGTGAGGATCATGTCAAAAAGAAAATCAGTCATTTTTTCTCTCCTTAAATAAAATATTATAAATTTGTTTTTGAATTACATTACATCGTTTGCGATTTCGGGATAGTACTTGCAGAATTCAGCAATTTCCTCTGTATAATCGCCTTCGATTTCAACCATGTGGTGGATGTAGGGACCATCTATGAGCTTGTCTTCCCACTTTTTGAGGTTGTCAAACTCAGCCCACAGATATGTACCGAAGGTGTAAGGACCGTCGGTAGATCTTATCATACCGTTGAGTATGCTGTAGTTGCCCTTATCCTGGTCAAGACGGGATATGGTGTACTCGCCGTCCTTTACCTTGAACCACTGACGCATATTTACATTCTTTACGGGTACCTTGGGGTCGCGCAGAGAGTATGCAAACGGTCCGCAGTGCCACAGAAGCTCGGCATTCTTGTTTTTGGGGTGTCTAATCGTAAACTCGCCGAGGAAAGGAACCTTTTTGCCTCTTGATGCGCATCTGAGAAGCACCATTGTGATACAAGCGTGCATATCTGACTCGCATGATACTATGTAGCCCATGTCTGCGAGAATGCTGTAAGCGGTGCAGGGCATAGCGCCTACTGCAAGCTGCATTGCCGTCCAGCACTCAGCGCTGATCGCATCGAGCTTGTACTCTTCGGTCAGCTCCTGATAGAGAAGCACGAAAGCGTATACCTTCTGAAGAAGAGGAGGAGTGAGATCATCCATCTCGTATCTTGAAAGAAGAAGCTTTTCTCCTTCTTCAAGCTCTGCCTTGCGCTCTGCGAGTATCTTGTTGTACTTGTCGATTACAACAGCGAGGTTTATCGGTATGCTTCTGATACCAAATTTCTGCATAAGCTCTCCCTCGTTGAAAATAACAGAGGTAAAAGGCTTCGGACGAAGACCGACAACACCAATGCGGATGCCGTCAAAGTTCTTTACCATGCAGGATACATTGAGAAATTTATTAAAATCACGCTTGAACTCGTCAGAGTCTACCTTGCTTGTCTCAATGTGAGAGAAGGGAATGTTCAGACGCTGAAGAAGCCTCGAGGCTCCGAATATTCCGCATTGCGAGTCGGTGTATCTCATGCCGTCCTCGTCTATTATGTCATCAAGCGGTGCCCAAATGCAGACAGGCTTTTTTATCTTGTCAGCGAGATAAGCTATCGCTTCTTCGTTTCCGAAGTTTCCGTTGATAAAGAGAACGCAGTCAACACCCTCATCCGCAAAGCGGCGGCTTATCCACTCTGCGTCATCCTCGTTTACCATGACATTTACGGGGTTTACTCCGATGATGTCAACAAACTCGGTATCGGCAGCAGTATAATTTGCTTTGATGTACTCTGTGATCTCTCTGCCGCGAGCTTCTGCTATCTCCCAGTTGAAGATGCCGGGGCGGGGAGTTACATCACGGCGAAGAGGAACCAATCCTACTTTCAGTTTGTAATTTAACATAACTGTCCTTTCTGTTTAAAATAAACTTTGCAAAGTTATTTTTATTATTTCAACTGTATATATTGTAATTTTTTTTGTTTTGTATTACAATGTATATTGCAACTAACAAAATTGTAAAAAATGACTTTTTTGGAGGGGTGGTACTATGAGAGAATTGACGTATGAAGAGCTGATGAGAACGAGTGTCAACGTTACGTCTGTTTCTGCGGTTGAGCAATATTGGAAAGACGGAAATCTCAATTTGCATCACGAGGAAGGCAGAATGGAGCACGTGCTTTCCTATACCATTGAAGGAAAGCGTGAGATACGAGAGCATCATGATGGGCAGATTTTGTATACGCTTACACCGTCGACTGTCATTCTTATTTCTCAGGGGGCGCCGTATGTATCGCACACGGTGCTTGACGGCGGATGCAAGATGGGGCATACTGCCTGCATAAAGTTCAAGCTTCTTGACGACTGCGGCGAGGAGATAATAATAAAGGACAAATATCTGACGTGGCATGACGATAAAGCGGGAAGCGTCCGAAAAATGTTTTTTAGGGTATTTGACAGCTATTTGTCGCTTAATTCCAACGTTTTTACTACAAAGGCGGCACTGTATGAGATACTTTCAAGCATGGGATCTCATATTATGGAAAGGAGCAGTATACCTGATGAGTATTCTGCCATATTGCCCGCTATCAAGCATATTGAAAGCAACCTTGGAGAGAACACCTCGATCGGAGAGCTTGCCTCGATGTGCTTTCTCTCAGAGAGCTATTTCCGCACTCGGTTTAAGGCGTTCTCGGGCGGTATCTCTCCTGCCGATTGGCGAAACCGACTGAGAATAGAAAAGTCAAAGGAGCTGCTTTTGTCATCTCTGTGGACTACCGAGATGATAGCGGAAACACTCGGCTTTTACGATACATCTCATTTCTATAAGATCTACAAGAAAGTAACGGGAGAACTGCCCCGCACACCCAAAAATGGATTGTAAAATACTGTTTTTGTTTTGATTGTACAAAACGAGTTAGACAAACACAAAAAACGCTCTGACTGATAAGTAATTTTCAGCCGGAGCGTTTTGCTATTTTTTATTGCATATGAAATTGCGTAATTACGCCCCGCCGTTTGGTTGAGTTAAAGAAAATCCAAAGATACAATAGGCGGGAGGACGGGTGCGGGCACTGCCCGCTTTTTTATTGCATAGGAAATTGCGTAATTACGCCCCGCCGTTTAGCTGAGTTAAAGAAAACCCAAAGATACAATAGGCGGGAGGATGGGTGCGGGCACTGCCCGCTTTTATTGTTGCATAGGAAATATCACGATTTCTCATTCGCTGTATTTGTTCTTACACCGCCAAATTCGAGGGAGCGGTTTTTAATTTTTGGTGTTAGAAATAATCGGCCACACCTTAAGAATGATACGATGGATGTAATGCTTTGCCGATCCTAATATGCACCACGTAAAGACAATCAAGGATGTTATAAGCCATATAAACAAAGCGATGATATTCTCAGTAGGGGGAGTGTGCGGAACGCCTAATAACCAGAGAGCAACAAATTCGGACGTTAATATGCCAAACAACCACAAAAGCATCTTTGCTATAATATATCGTTTTGTCATTGTATGCCCCAGCAGATACGAGTACATAGAAAGAATAATTGCAGAAGCAGACAGTAAAACGATCTCTATGCCATCAACTGCGAAATTAGATGCTAATAACGGTGACAAGATATATGACAATAATGCATTGATGGATAATGCGATAATCGCCTCGACAATGATAATAATCCTGAACGAAGTTTTGTTTGCAGAACAACGATGGACCGTGGTGTGAGCAATTATCACTATACCGCAAAATGTTGCCCAAACAATATTAAAAACAATATGCGGAACAACCAATCTACTGTTATATGAAAATAGAACGAATTCAATAATAATTGTTGCCATCAATAACAATACAGACAATACAATAGTTAGTATGTTTTTTATATTATTGCTCTTACCGTTTTTCAAGTAATGACTTAAAATGGAAAAATGGAGAGTCGGAACACATAAATTCCTAAAAAGCCAAATTGGCAGTATTAGACTCCCGGTTTCCATCAACCATAACAACAAAGTACAAATGATTCCCAATAATGGACACAGAAAAAGCATAAAAGTTTTTTTCATACAGCCTCC